>DASWCI010000026.1:0-5883 GCA_036390195.1 Gemmatimonadaceae bacterium | reverse complement strand
ACGACGAGGTCGTGGAAGAGGAAGAAGCTTCGCAGGAATACGTGGAAGAAGAACTGCGTCCCGCGCCAAAGCCATCGAGGCCCAAGCTCGTCGAGCCGAGCAAGCCGAAGCAGCCGGCGGCGAGTCCGCTCCGGATGACGCGGCCCAAACCCAAGAAGCCGAAGACGCCAGAGCACGAAGAGCCCGCTCAGGCGGCGCAGCGGCAGCCGGTGAACCCGTTCCTACGCCAGCGGCCGAAGCCGAAGCAGCCGTCGCCCAAGGCCGGTCCCCGCGTTGCCACGCCTCCTTCCGAAGTGCCGCGCGCAGCGACTCCGAAGGAGAACACGACACAGCAAGGCCCGGACGACAATTTCGTCGATCTTGGTGATTGGCTGCGCGAAGACAGACCGCGCTCGACACGCATGGTCGCCGAGGAGGACCACAACCGCGAACAGGGTGAAGAAGCGGACTTCACCGACATGCTGGAGAAGTTCAAGGCCGGCGTTGCTGCCAATGTCGACGAGGAAGACTTCGACAGTCATTACGACCTCGGCATCGCCTACAAGGAGATGGGTCTCATCGCCGAGGCGATCGCAGAATTTCAGAAAGCGTTGCGTGGCGCCACGCAACGAATTCGCGCCTACGAGGCGCTCGGTCAGTGCTTCATCGAGCGCAACGAGCACGACGTCGCGATCACCGTTCTCGGACGCGCGTTACGCGAGCCAGGTATGGAGGATGAGGATCTCATCGGCGTGCTCTACCTCCTCGGCTTTGCGTCCGAAGGGAGCAAGAAGCCGCGCGACGCGGCGGCGTATTATCAGCGGGTGTTCGCAATCGATATCGACTTCAGGGATGTGAGCAAGCGCCTCAAGCAGATGACCAAGGCTGCCGCTAAGTGAGATCGGCCGAACAAAGTTCTCAGGGACTGACGGCACGGCCGGCCGCGGCCGAAGACGAGCCAGAAACGAACGCAACGTTGCCGCGTGGAGTCACGCTCCAGGCGATCCAGCTGCCGATTCGCGCCAAGCTCGACGATGTGTCGCGCGCGATGGCCCGCATCGTAGCGAGCGATCTCCCACTCGTCGGACAGGTGAGCGCACATCTACTTGCCATGCGCGGCAAGATGTTCCGTCCAACGCTTCTGCTTCTCTCGAGCGAGGTAGCGGAAGAACCGGACGAACAGGCGGTCAGTCTCGCCGCGGCGCTGGAGCTGATACATCTCGCCACGCTCGTTCACGACGATGCCGTCGATCATTCGGTGCTGCGTCGTGGCATGCCGACCGTGAACGCACTCTTCAGTCATCAGGTCTCCGTCATCATGGGAGACTTTCTGTACTCTACGGCGCTGACGCACCTCGTTGGATTGGGAGATCTCGAGCCCCTTCAGGCCCTGACGAGAGCGTCCACCGAAATGACTCTCGGTGAGATGCGGCAGCTCGCGGTCACCGATCCACTGCGGTTTACCGAGAGCGAGTACTACGATCTCATTCGCTCAAAGACCGCATCGCTCATGCGCACCGCCTGCGAGTTGGGTGCACTTTCGGGCGGCGACGCCCGACGCTACTGCGCTGCGCTGGCGAGCTACGGCGAGAATCTGGGAATGGCGTTCCAGATCGTTGATGATCTGCTCGACTACCGCGAACAGAAAGAAACAACCGGCAAGCCGTCAGGACTTGATTTGCGCGAGCACAAGGTCACGCTTCCTCTCATTCACGCTCTGCGCGGAATGTCCTCATCGTCGCGGCGAGAAGTCGAGCGCTTGTTCGAGACCGAGAGCGCGAGCGACGAAGAAATCGCCTCAGTGGCGCGAATCGTCGAGGAGAATGGTGGATTCGACTACGCGCTCGAGCGCGGCGAGGAGTTCGCTGAGCAAGCTCATGACGCTTTGTCTGATTTACCCGATGCTGTAGCGCGCCGCTCACTCGCTGCGTCAATTTCCTACGTCATGGAGAGACACTCATAATGCCACCACCGCGGGGCCATAGCAGGCGCGGGGCGCCATTTCACGCTCTCGTGCTGGCCGCTGGTTTTGTCACGGGTGGGCTTCTGACGCAGGTAGGCCGCAGGTTTCTTCCGCCCGGCGCGGCGAAGGAGTTTTTCACCACTGGTGTGACACCGGCAATTGGGCCGCTGCCTGTTGATTTGATTATACTCAAGTTTGCCCTTGGCCCAATCGCGATTGACGTGTCACTTTTGAGCCTGTTGGGGGTACTCGTGGCTTACCTCATAGCACGTTCGCTCTTCTAGGAGTCTTCATGTTTGGAAATCTGGGGTTCCCCGAGCTGTTGATCATCATGGTCGTCATCCTGCTTCTGTTTGGTGCGAAGCGGATCCCGGAGATCGCCGGCTCGATGGGAAAGGGAATCAGGGAATTCAAGAAGAACATCAACGAGGCGACGCGCGAAGTCACGGCCGAGACGAGGCCGCCGCTCGAGTCGGATACCCAATCGCGCCTTACTTCGGCGGAGATCGAGCGGAATCGGGCGGTCGATGAGACTGAGCGGCAGGCGCCAAAGAGGTTGATGTAGGGGAACTGAACGACAAACTGAACGGGCGGAAGGCTGACAACTGCAACTGAACGGGCGGGAGGTGTCAGCGAGCAGGCGCCTGGTTTTCAGGTTACGACGCTCGGACTTCCCTCAGTAGGGCAGGAACTGATTAGCCCACGCATGGATTGATTGTGGTGGTGGAGTCCGCGCCAGGTTCCATTAAGCGTGAGCGACTTCAAGAAGTTGGTGGTTTGGCGAAAAGCCCACGCATTAGCCCTGAACGTCCATCGCGTCGCTGCAAGCATTCGTGGTGGCGACAATGCGTCGCTGCGCAATCAGATCGCGCGAGCCGCTATGTCCATCCCTACCAATCTCGTAGAGGGGGCCGGTCAGAACAGCAGAAGGGAGTTCGCCCGCTTCATCTCAATTGCTCTTAACTCGACAACTGAGCTTGAGTACCACCTGATTGTAGCCGACGACCTTGGGTTGATCAAGCGCAACGACTTCGACTCCCTTTCCGCTCAGACAATCGAAGTCCGCAAAATGCTGCACGGATTGCGAAACCGTGTGATTTCTTCTCCTCGGCTCTCGCGCAGTACCGTCCCGACGTCGTGACCTCTAGCCTGCCGCCTGCAACGCTGACGCCTCCCGCCCGTTCAGTTGCAGTTGTCAGCCTTCCGCCCGTTCAGTTGCACTTTAGCTACTGCGTGGTCCGCCGAGCAGAAGCTTCGACCTGCTGCCTCCTATCATCGATCTTAGCAACCGCTCGAAGATTGGCGAGAAACTCCTGAACCCTCTGTCTTCTGGCCTGCTGCAGCGCCTGCTGCCGGAGCACGTCCTTCTGAGCCTCGAAAGCGGCGCGAGTCGCCGGAAAGCGATTGTCGACGCGCTCGACCACGACCGCTCCGGTCGACTTGATTGGCTCGCTCACCGTGTGTAGAGGCAGCGAAAATGCGGCCCCCACCGCCTCCGGCGCCTGCGCCAACTCCGGTACGCCAGTCACCCGAGTGAATGGTTTGGTGGTCACTACCTGCAGATTCATCAGCTTCGCCGCAGACTCGAGCGAGCTGGCCGCCGCCACCTTGGCGAAGTTCCGAGCTTGGGGCAGCAGCGCATTTATCTTTTTCTGCCTGAGCAAATAAGCGCGAATGTCGTTCTTCGCCTGATCGAGTGATAGAGTTCCGCCGGGCGTGAGTGAATCCAGCCGCGCGAGGTAGTAGCCGTCTTCGGCGTCGAACAGCTCGCTCGTCTCGCCCGGTCTCGCACCCTGAAAAGCCCACGGCCCGACGCTCGGAATGAACTGACCATTCACAGTCACAGCATTCCCCTCGACCACCGAGCTCTTGATTACGGGTATGTGAAGCGTGCGCGCCGCTTCGTCAAACTTCGAGGGTTGATCGCTCGAAGCCGCCATGCGCGCCAGCGAATCCGCGCGCCGATCGGTTCGCGCAGCGGCCGAATCGCTCTGTTGAATGCGGAGGAGGATGTGGCGGACGTTGATCGTATCACCTTTCCGCTCGTCAACCCGGATAAGGTGGTAGCCGAACGGAGTCAGTACCGGTTGCGAGATTTCGCCCGGCTTGAGTGCAAATGCGGCGTTTTCGAACGGCGCGACGAATCTTCCTTTTGGACCTTTGCCGAGTGAGCCGCCATTTACCGCAGAGGCCGAATCGGCCGACTCCGCGCGCGCGACGTCCTCGAACTTTTCACCACCGAGAATTCTCGATCTGAGCGCGAGTGCGTGGGTGCGCACTGTGGCTGAATCCGCTGCGCTCACCGCACGCGGAATGATGATGATCGAGATCTTCGCAGTTCCGGGGCGCTCGAACAGCTTTTTATGGGTGTCGTAGTACGCGCGAACCTCGTCGTCACTGACCCGAACCGCAGAGTCGGAGATCCGCTCGGGGTCGAAGGCGACGAAGGATATCTGAGCTGAATCGTGCTGATCCTGGAAGCGGCGCCACAGTTGCTCGTCGGTCACGTAGACATCGGAGGCGACCTGGTCGAAGAGCTTT
Source organism: Gemmatimonadaceae bacterium (assembly GCA_036390195.1). Lineage (GTDB taxonomy): Bacteria > Gemmatimonadota > Gemmatimonadetes > Gemmatimonadales > Gemmatimonadaceae > UBA4720. The sequence goes on along the minus strand of DASWCI010000026.1, from coordinate 1,400 downwards.
TCCTTGGGAATCTCGGTGCGGTAGTACTGCTCGAGCTGGAAGAGCAGGCCCTGCTGCCTGGCCATCGGGCTGTTGAGAAAGCGCTGGTACTTGGCGGGGTCGAACTGCCCGTCGGTCTGCAGATCGGGCGCCTGCATAAGCTGCGGGGGCGGGCTATAGCGTGCCGCCTGGAGAATTTCGTCGTCTGTAACGGTGATGCCTCGCCGCCTGTACTCCTGGTGGAGCAGGGCGTCCGTCACGAGCTGGTCGAAGGCCTGGTCCATCAATCGCTGTCTCTCGTCGAGCGAGATACTCTGATTGCCGCGCTGAGTCGCCTCCTGCTCGAGATTTTGCGTCGTCTGGTACCAGGTGGTGGCGAGAATATCCTCCCCGTTGACGGAGGCGACCGCTGTGGTGCTCGTCACCGGTGCTCTTCCGAGCAGGCCTGAGGTCTGTGCGAGGAGAAAGCCTCCGACGAACAGTACGACGATGATTATCCAGATGTATTTTGCGGAGGCCCGCATTACTTGCAGCAAGGGCACTACTCCTTACACGAATTTGATGGGCCGGCAGTCCTGGCTGCCGGGGCAGGGCGAAACGGCGTATAGCCTTGTAAGGTATGAGTTTGGATGACCGAGATGCAAGTCGCGCGAAAGCGGAGAATGGTGCATCTTTCTGGCCGGGAGCGAGCGTGAACCCGGAGATCAGGGATTTTACTTCGGACTGGGACCAAGTGCACTTCGGACTGCTGACTAATTGCGGATTGGGAAACTGACTGCGGATTGCGGACTTACTGCGGACTGAAGCGGGTAGTTAGGCGTTAGAGATTTCGAGGAACAGTGGACTACGATCGGTTGCGAGAGTTGCAGGAAAAATTCGAGGAAAACCCCCGCCGCTACTTCGCGCCGCTCGCTAACGAGTACCGCAAAGGCGGTCAGCCAAAGCGCGCGATAGAGATCTGCCGCGCGCAGCTCGCGCAGATGCCTGGCCACATGAGTGGCCAGATCGTGTACGGCCAGGCGCTCTACGAGACCGGGGAGTTCGAAGAGGCACGCCAGGTATTCGAGCGCGCTCTGACTCTCGATCCTGAAAATCTCATCGCGCTGAGAACTCTCGGCGACATGTCGCTTCAGCGCGGCAATACTACAGAGGCGCACCGCTGGTACACCCGACTTCTCGATGCAGATCCGAAGGATACTGCGGTGATCGCGCTCATGTCCGAGATCGATGCGTCCGCTGATGCAGCTACGCCGGTGGCGGAAATCATTCCTGGCGTCGACGTCGACGCCGGCGACCAGGCTATTCCGCACATCAGTCGGGAACCGGCGACCACCGTTTCACCCGCGCCGGAGAGTGCGACGGCGACGTCTGCTGCAGCATCAACCGTATCCTCCGAAGCCGGTGCACCTCCGCAACCTTTT
>DASWCI010000025.1:0-3237 GCA_036390195.1 Gemmatimonadaceae bacterium | reverse complement strand
CCGACAGTAACCGGAACGAAGCTCGCTGATCCGCCGCTCTCGGAAACCCTGTTGTAGCGCGCTTCAATGAACGTCGAGAAGCCGCTGAGCGGAATTTTGACGCCCGCACCAGCGTTGAAGCCAAAGTCGTTCGACGCCGTGCTTCCAGTCACGCTGCTTGAAACGTGATAGAACCCCAGGCCACCGATCGCATATGGCGTAATCCCCACACCCGCCATCGTCACGACGACGTTCCCTGTCACGCTGGCGAACTTCGCTTTCACGTTTGTCGCGCCCTTCGACCCAAACTGGTTGTACGCCGCGTCGACCCTGAAACCCACAGGCAATGCCACCGGATTTATCCCGATTGTGCCGGTGACGTTGAAACCGGTGTTGAAATTGTTGCCGAGGTCGCTAATGGGAATGGCTCCGCCGAGCGCGACGCCGATCTGAACCGGCTTGAGAATGGTCGGTATTTGCCCGCTCACAGCAAGCGGGGCCGTAAGCATTGCGAACGCCATCATTGCTGCCGCTGCTGTTCCGAGTTTTCTCATGTTGTCTCCTTTTAGTGCGGGCTACTCTCCATCAGACACCATTGAACTCGCTTCCCCCCCGATGCGACACCTTTGCACCGGCCCTCCTCAGCCTTCCAGCTACACTCTCATCGAGCCGCGCACTCAGAACGAGCTGCCCATCCTGCGTCCGCTGGCTAATCACTTTGGCTTCGCGATAAATCTCCGCCAGCAATTTCCCATCGCTCGCCGACAGCCAGATTTCCGCCACCTCGGTGCCCTTCCTCGCCGTGCTCAATAGCGCGCGACGCAAAGGATCCAGGCCGTGCTCCGTCAGCGAGCTGACGAACACCGAATTCGGCAGCAGATTGCCGACGCGAACCCGCAGGGCCGCCAACTCCGGCTCTGCTACCGCGTCGATTTTAGAGAAGACGTACAGAACCGGCGTGTCCGCCGCCCCCAGCTCGGCCAGCACTTGATTGACGATTTCTCGCTGCTCGTCCCAGTTCGGATGGCTCGCGTCGATCACGTGCAGCAGCAGATCAGCCTCGTTCACTTCCTCCAGCGTCGCACGGAAGCTCGCGACGAGATTGTGCGGCAGCTTGCGAATGAATCCGACCGTATCAGTGAGTAAGACTCCTGAGTTTTCGCCGAGGTCTATCTCGCGCGTCAAAGGATCCAGAGTAGCGAACAGGCGATCCTCGACGAAAACTTCGGGCGCGTTGCCGATCGCGCGCAAGATCGAAGATTTTCCAGCGTTGGTGTAGCCAACCAGCGAGGCGCGAAATGCGTCGCGACGCCCGGAGCGCTGTACCTCGCGTGACTTCTGCACGTCATCGAGCCGGCCCTTCAATATCTTGATGCGCTGATTGATCAGGCGCCGGTCTGTTTCGAGCTGTGTTTCACCAGGACCGCGTACGCCGATACCGCCGCGGAATTTCTCGAGGTGCGCCCACATCCGCGTCAGCCTCGGCAACATGTACTGCAGCTGCGCCAGCTCCACCTGCATCTTCGCTTCACTCGATCGCGCGCGCGTCGCGAAAATATCGAGTATCAGCTCGGCGCGATCCATCACCCGCTGGCCCGTCGCGTCTTCGATGTTCTTGCCCTGCGAAGGCGAGAGCTCGTCGTCGAACACTATTAGCGACGCGTTCTTGGCCGCGATCTCCTGACGCAGCTCGTCGACCTTTCCCTTCCCCAGATACGTCGCGGGGTTGGGCTTGTCGATCTGTTGCGTGACTTCTCCGACTACGACACCACCCGCTGTGTCAACCAACCTCTCGAGCTCCTCGAGATGCTCGGCGACACTATGTCTGGCGTTCGACCTTTTGCGCGGAGCCCCGACGAGGATTGCTCTCTCGACCGGGGCCGTTAGCTCGATCAATTCTCTGGCGATCTGCTACCTCGGATTGTTCTGCGCTCCCCCGAACGCGGAGAAACGTCCTGATCCGGTGTAAGGTACCGTAAAATTCCCCAGCGGTGTACCCACCGTAACGTCACCCGTCACCGTGTACGGAACTGATCCGCTCTGCATCATCTGCCGCGCTGCCGCACCAATGCCGGCGTAGGTGAAGTCGATCGGAATTCTGACCGTCGTCGAATCCTTGTTCTGCACCGTGAACCGCGAGTCGAGCGCTCCGGTGCCGAGCGGATTTTCGCCGACCTTCACGTTGTAAGTGAGACGTGTGGCGTCGAGCCTGAATCCGTTCGGATTGTAGATGTTGAGATACGCGTCGAGCGATCCGCCGGTGAGGCCGAGTCCCCGCACGCGCAGATCCTTGAAGTTGACGATCGGCTCCTTGAATCCGCCGAGTCCGAGCGTAGCGCACCCGGCGATCGCGAACACCGCCAGTGCCGCCGCTGCCAGCTTCGTCCTGCGACTTGTGATCTTGCTCATTTTTCTTGCTCCTCTATTTCCTCCGGCGATCCTGTCGCCGGGCTTACTTTGGTTCCCGACGAATCTGTCGTCGGGGGTTCTGAACTGCCGGAAAGGCTTTGAGCGCCGCGCGTAGCTTTGTCACCCGCTGGTGACGGCGCGGTGGACACTTTTGCCTTCAGATCAGCCCACCACTGGAGGCGTTTCGCGACTTCCTTCTCGAATCCAAAGGGTCCAGGCTCGTAGAAGACGCTGCCGCGCAACTCCTCCGGCAGATACTCTTGCGGGATGTATGCCTCTGGTACGTTGTGGGCATACTGGTACCCCTCGTTATACCCCAACTCCCTCATCAAGCGGGTCGGTGCGTTCCGTATGTGCATTGGAACCTGCGCCGCCGGACTCTCCCGAGCTGCGTCGAGTGCCGCGCTGAGTCCGCGCATCGACGCGTTCGATTTGGGCGCAGTAGCGAGATAGATCACCATCTCGGCCAGCGGCAGATAACCTTCCGGCGGACCGAGCATGTGAAACGCATCGCGCGCAGCAACTGCCAATTGCAACGCTTGTGGATCTGCGAGACCGATATCTTCCGCCGCCATCGCGATCGATCGGCGGAAAATAATCATCGGATCCTCACCGCCTTCGATCATGCGCGCCATCCAGTACAGCGCGCCCTGCGGATCGCTTCCGCGCAGTGACTTGTGGTACGCCGAGAGCATGTTGAAGTGGACTTCGCCGGACTTGTCGTGATGCGCGAAACGCTTCTGCATCGCGTCGCGCGCGACCTGGATCGTGATTCGACCTCCCTTACCAACATGATCCGCAGAGGCTTCGATTACCGTCAACGCTCGGCGCGCATCTCCATCGGCTTCG
>DASWCI010000024.1:0-10423 GCA_036390195.1 Gemmatimonadaceae bacterium | reverse complement strand
CGAGGTCATGGCGATCGGAAAGCGCCGACATAATGTCTCGCCCGACCAGAAGACCAGCCGTTGTTATCGTCGGGCCAAACAAGGAGCTCTCCGCGACGATCAGCTCGAATTCGGCCCCACTCACTTCCCGCAGGCGCTCGAGCAAGGGATTCATGAGCGGCGCCATCGCGAAACCAGTGACGACTCCGATTCGCTGTCCCTCGCGACGCCCGACGCGATCCAATCCCGCTGCAACTCGCATCCGCAGCGAAGTGACTGCACCGACGCCGTTCTCGATCTGAGCGAACTCGCCGTAATGCTTGGGTCCGGGAAGCTCGCGCTCGGCGAGGAGATAGAGCTCATCGGACCCGAAAACCCAGGTCTCGCCGCGCAGCCGCATTGCACGTCTCCCCCAGCGCTCCACCTGCGCAAGGATTGATCGAGCAGTGTCTCGATCCATCTTCCGGCCGGTGTAGAGGTGCGAGAACTGAGTCAGGCCGACGGGCACGACCGCCGCTGACAACACTGCCTCGCGCATATCCCACAAATCGGTGAGCGACTCATCGAGCACCGCTTCATCGTTCAATCCGGGAACGATGACCATCTGGCAATGAAACTGGATTCCACCGTTCGCGAGACGTGAGAGTTGGGCTTTTATGTCCGGGACGCGTTGGTTGTTGAGCAGAATCTTGCGCGCGTCATGGTTCGTCGCATGTACGGAGACGTAAAGCGGAGAAAGTCGATACTCGAGTATGCGCTCAATGTCGCGCTCCTTCACATTCGAGAGAGTCGCGAAGTTCCCGTACGCGAACGAGAGTCGATAGTCGTCGTCCCGAACATAGAGCGGCTTGCGAAGGCCTGCCGGCAAGCCCTCGATGAAACAGAACTCGCACCGATTCGCACATCGCCTTACAGTTGGCGGCTCGAGCGAGATCCCCAGCGGTTCACCGTCCAACCGCTCGAGCTCGTAGATGACTTGTTCACCGTCCGGCTGCCGAGCTTCAATCAGGAGCTCTTCGTCAGCGGTGAGAAATTCCCAGTCGAGGAAGTCTCCGAGTGGCCGCCCGTTGACGGTGAGTAGCTCTGTGCCCGGCCGGATTCCGAGCTCGTCGGCGATGCTGCTTGATTCTACCCGAGAGACCTTGACCATAGCTCAAGTAATTTAGAGGTATAGAGAGCGAAGTCAAGGAACTACCGAAGTTTAGCTCTATCGCATTCCTGTACGATTCCGCCCTTTTCCGTTCACACGGGACTCGTGGCGGCGAGCGATTCGAGGAGCTTCCGCGCGCGCTCAGCGTTGAAACCTGGAAGCTTGGCTATAGCGTCCTCGCCCGCATCGCGCACGCCCTGCACGCTTCCGAATTCTTTGAGCAATAGGCGCCTTTTTGCCGGTCCGATACCAGGCACCCGAAGCAGCTCGGACGTCACCGTTCGCATCGCCCGGCGCTTGCGATTGTAGGTCACCGCAAAACGGTGAGCTTCGTCCCGCGCCTGCTGCAGTAGCCTTAGTCCTGGCGAGCGGCGCGAGATTTTGAGTGGTTCTTCTCTGCCCCAGATGAAGACCTCCTCCTCCCGCTTTGCAAGGCTTACCAACGGACGATCGGCCAAACCCAGCTCCCCAAGTGCGTCGTGGGCCGCCGAGAGCTGCCCCTTGCCGCCATCGATTACGATCAGGTCTGGCAGCGGCTTTTCGTCATTCAGGCGCCGATCGAAGTAGCGTCGGACGACCTCTCGCATCGACGCAAAGTCGTCGCTGCCTTCGACCGTCTTTACTCTGAACTTGCGGTACTCGTTGCGCTTCGGCCGCCCGTTCTCGAACCAGACGCACGAGCCGACGGTATCAGTGCCCTGAGTAGTAGAAATGTCGAAGCATACGAGCGACCGCGGCAGCCGTTGGAGCCCCAGCTCTCGGCTAAGCTCGTAGACCGGATCCCCTGCCCGCTCCTCCGCCTCCATCGACGAAAGCTTCAGCTCCTCGAGCAAATGGCGGGCATTCTGTTCAGCGAGCGCTATCAGCTCGCGTCGCGGGCCGCGCTGGGGAATCTGAATTCTGCTCTCGGGCAATGCCTGCTCGATGAGTTCCCGATCCGGGAAATCGAAAGGAAGGAGAACCTGTCGTGCTTTCTCCTGCATGCCGACGTAGCTCCCGGCGAGAAACATCGTCATCACGTCGGTATCATCCTCACCGTCGATGTTCGTGAGGAAACGCTGTTCCCGCGAAAGCAGTTTACCGCTCCGTATTCTCAATACCGTGACGCAGGCGTCATCGCCATCTCGGGCGTAGCCGATGACGTCGCGATCGCCACCCTCTACCTCCAGTACGACGGTTGGCTCCTCCATCCGCTCGAGGTGGTGAAGTACATCGCGCAGTTCCGCCGCGCGCTCGAAATCGAGCTGCTCGGACGCGAGGTCCATCCGCTCCTTCACGCGTCGGAAGACCTCGTCCGGCCTCCCTGAGAGGAAGAGAACCACCTCGTCGATCATTGCGCGGTAATCCTGCTGCGACTGCGCCAGTATGCACGGTGCCTTGCAACGCTTGATGTAGTAGTCGAGGCACGGGCGCTCCGGCATCTGAGCCGGCATGTCGTAGTTGCAGCTCCGCACGGTGAATATTCTCTTCACCACGTTGAGCGCGCGGCGCATTGCCCCGACATCGGTATAGGGACCGAAGTAGCTCGCTCCGTCGTCCTCGAGCCGCCGGGTGACGAACACTCTTGGAAACGGCTCCTGAACCGTCACCTTGATGTATGGATATGACTTGTCGTCGCGCAGCGCGATGTTGAATCGCGGGTGATACTCTTTGATCAGGTTCGCCTCGAGTATCAGCGCGTGCGCTTCACTCGGTACGACGATCGTCTCGAGATCGGCAATGAGGCCGACTAAATGCCGAGTCTTTACGCTCTCTAGCTGGTCATTCGCGAAATAACTTCGCACCCGCGAGCGAAGCCGCTTCGCTTTGCCTACATAAAGGGTAGTTCCATCCCTTCCCTTCCAGAGATAGACACCCGGTCCCTCCGGAAGATGTGGGAGTTTTGTTGCAACAGCGTCGGGAACTGACAGCATGTGTAATTATACCATGCGCGGAAAGTAGAGTTCACCTCGAACGCCTCGCGCGTCTGAACAATCGCGTCCCTCGATCAATGACGTGTTTTGCCTCGGGAATTCGAAACGCCGCAGTCATACCGAGGTAGGTCAAGCCGTAGACCGTAAGCAGAACCAAATCCATGAGCTTCGTGCGCACGACGGTTTCGTGCGCAGAGAGAATGGGCGAGCCGCGATCGATCGCCAGCTTGTAGGCCCATGGAAGTGCGGCACCGATGAGTGCCGCGAGCCACAAGCGCGCGACGCGCGATCGTATCAGTCGGGTGCGACCGACTCTCTTGTCCATCTCGCGCCGCAGCAGATAAAACTCTACCCAACCAGCAAGTCCCGCCGACGCAGTGAGTCCTGCCGCGCCCAGCTTGCGATCGAGGCCGAGCAGCCCGGGCAGAACCAGCGCGAAGAGATATCCGAGAACCGTGGTAAGAATCACCCGCACGACTGCGTAACGCAGCGGTGTCCGCGTATCGCGCAGAGCGTAAAAAGTGGATGAGTACAGGCGGCCCATCGTGGACGCGAGAAGTCCGATGGTTGAGCCGATCAGGATCTGCCATACCCAGATCGTGTTGCCTAGCTGGAACCTCCCACTCTGAAACAGCAGGTGTACGATCAGATCTCCCAGCGCGAGGAGCCCAACGATGCTTGGAACGATGAAGTACGCGATGCGGTCGAGGCCGTCGCTGAGTCGGCCCCGCAAGTACGCGCCGATCTCCGCGGTAGTGCCCACCGCGCGCGACATCGCAGGCAGCTCCGCGGCTGATATGGCCATGCCAAAGAGACTGATCGGCAGAACGTATATCGTTTGGGCGTACGTGAACGACGAGACCGCACCATTCCCCAGGTAGCTCGCGAGCCACGCATCGACGTACGCACTGAGCTGCACGACGCCTCTGCCCACAAACGCTGGAACGAAATTGCGAAATACGTTGCGGACGCTTTCGTGTGAAGCTGTAAGTCGCGGTCTGATTCCGCGCGCGAGAGTCATCACTTGCGGAAGCTGAATCCCGAACTGCAGCGCGCTTCCGACAACCGATCCGTAGGCGAGATAGATCGCCAGCTGAACCTCGCTGCGACCCTTATGGAAGAAAATGAGTGTCGCGACCATCGCCAGATTCCAGAGTACGGGCGCGGTGTAGGACATGAAGAACCGGCGGTGACTGTTGAGAATTCCCAGACACCAGGCGGAGAACACGAGGAGGCCTGCACCGGGAAACAGGATTCTCGTCAGCAGGACAGTGAGCTCGCGTTTCTCACCCGTAAAACCGTTGGCGATGACGGCCACGAGCCATGGCGCGGTGAATACGCCGAGTGCAACGATGATCGATGACACGAGCGCCAACATGCCGGCAACGGCGCCAGCCAGGCGGGTCGCCTCATTCTCATCTCCTCTTCCGAGGAGCCCTGCGTATTCCGGTATGAACGAGGCGGAGAGCACACCTTCGCCGAACAGGTTCTGCAGCATGTTCGGGATGCGGAACGCGGCGTTGAAGGCGTCAGCGGCGAGGCCGGCGCCGAGGTAGCGGGCCATCATAGTCTGGCGAATCAGTCCCGCGAGACGGCTGAGAAGAATTCCCGAGGCTACGAGAAATGCCGCGCCCTTCCGCTCGAGCGCTCGGCTCTCTGTTGTCCGTGGAGTCTCCCTCCGCTCTATTGGCGGTGCGGCCTCGGCGACCTCATCAGGCTCGGCGGGCAACAACTCGGTAAGGGGTCGATCCTTTACGTTCTCGTCTTCCCCTCTATTCACGAACCGCCTCGTGCGGAAACGGCTCCCTCCAGACGGTGCGATGTCGCATTACCGCCGACTAAGTGCATTGCGTGATGTCTCGCCTCCGCAAGCATCTCGTTCTGCAGAACAGTCCCGTAACGAGCGAGGAGTGGCACAAAATTGAGGATGCGCTCCTGCGGCTTGCCCAGAGGATAGAGAGATCCGCGCGCCGTACCGATCTCACGCATGATCTCGGTATGCTGCCTTTTCGCTGCGGCGATGAGACGGCGCTCGAATCGATCGAGACGCTTCGCCAGATTCGCGCGCAATCCCTCCGTAACGGATGCGCCCACCGGTGCGCGTTCTCTCGCGACCGCTTTAGTAAGCTCGTCGAGTCTTTCGTCGAGGGCCGCGCGCGTTGCGCCGAGCTCGTCGACGACCGACTTCGGCAGCCGCGCGCGCGCGACACGCGCCTCAACCTCATGAGGCTCACGAAAGTCCTCGGGCAACAGATAGAGTTTCTCGAGGATCTGCTCGACCTGGGGCTCGATGATGAGGCACGACCACCGTGGAACAATCGCAGGGCGCGCAACGCCGATCGCCTCCGCGATCGGTGAGATCTGCGCGAAGTAGGCGATTTCCGCAGGGCCTCCAACGTAAGTGGCCGTTGGCAGTACGGCACGCTCGACGACCGGGCGGAGCAACACGTTGGGACCCGTATCCTCGGTAATCGCCTGCTTGCGCGCAGCTTTGATTGGAACGCGTTTGCGCGCACCGGACGCGGTGCTGAAGACGAGCGAAAGTCCCGGCACGTCCTGAACCTGCAGAGCAAATCCGGCGCTTTCTATTTCGCGATTGCGCTCGACGATCCTCTGACTGATGTCGTCCGCTTTCTCGAGTGCCGCGCGCAACACGGGGATCGCCGCGGCTCGGGTCGCCTGATGCGACGCATCGATCACGGCGATACCAAGCGGCGCCAGCAACGCGCGAAGGAAAGAGACGTACGCCGATCCTACCGTCTGATCGGCACTGTAGAAGCGTTCGAGCAGCTCGATCGGAGTGCCGTCGACGGTGGATCCGGCGGCTCGCCGCAGCGCGTCCAGCTGTGCGGACACATCGCCGAGTGGCATCGACGCCATTGGACGACCGAGCGGCTCAGGATGATCGATGCGGAGGAGCTGCGCGCCGCCTGGAATCGAGACGACAGTGCTGCTGGCTTCCCTGAAATCGGTATCGTCGGTCGCCGCCCAGAACACCGGCGCCACTGGAATGCCGGTAGCTTCCTGGAGCGCGTCGGCGATGGCGAGTGCGCTCAATGCCTTGGACAACGTGTAGATCGGACCTCCGAACAGGCCAGGTTGCTGACCCGTTGTGACGACCACTCCCTGTCGCGTGCTCGACCGTTCGAGTCGCTCCTTCGCTTTCCCGGTAGCATTGAATGCCGGCGTCAGACGCGTCAGCCAATCGTCAGCAGACTCCGATCGAACCGAGTCGATGCGTTCACGCCAGGACGCCGCATCGGCGGGGACAGGCTCGTACCAGTTCGCAGGCGCACTGCCCGACATCGCCGCGGCGGCGAGGGGATTGCCGCTGAGCGATTGAGTTACGATTCGAGGATTCATCGCCGGTTCGCGAAGAGAATCACGCGCGGTGAGTCCTCGGACCAGCCGCTACCGCCGTAGTCTCCAAAGCGCTTGAGCACCTCGAATCCGGCGGCCTTGAGCATCCACTCGAGATCCGATGCCGTCAGCAGTCGCACCCGCTCGATGTACTCCCTGCCGCGTTCGCGCAGTCGGATCGTCTTCTCGACGAATCGGTCGTCGGGTGTGATAGCCCGGCTCTGCTCGATCGTGATGCCGCTCGCGACACGTTCATCATAGGGTACGAGGTCTTTGCGCACCTGACTGGCGTTCAGGTAGTCGATGACGAGCGTTCCACCTGGGCGCAGTGCAGCGCGTACGCAAGCAAGAACTCTCGCGTGCTCCCGGTCGTCGTCGAAATACCCGAAGCTGGTAAAGAGATTAACCACCAGGTCGAAGCTCTCGTCGGCGAACGGGAGCTCTCGCATGTCCGCTCGCACGTACGGCGCATCAGGCGATTCCTTTCTCGCGACTTTCAGGAGCGCCATTGAAAGATCGAGCCCGACTGTCCACCACCGCTCGAATAGTACGTTGGTGTGCCGCCCAGCCCCGCAACCGAGATCGAGAACGGAATGGATCTCACGGCGCGGCAAGTTGGACACTATCAGCTCGATTGCGTGTTCGGCCTCCTCTTCGTCACGGTGCTGATAGATGCGCAGATAATCTTCACCAAACCATTGCTCGAACCAGTCGGCTTCCTGCGAGCCTGATCTCTGCATTTTTGGAGTCTTGTCACGAACGAGCGTCATTTGTGGTATGGCTCGCCGCGTACAATGGTCCCGGCGCGATAGATCTGTTCGACGAGGACGAGACGCGCGATTTCGTGGGGTAGCGTCCACGGCGCAAGGGACAGCTTCATCGTCGATCCGGTTTTCACCGTTGGTGCCAGACCAAACGCTCCGCCAATCAGAAAAGCGACGTCGCGGTCCTGTTCACGAGCGGTTTGGAGGAAGTCGGCGAACTCCGACGAGCTGAAAGACTTGCCATCAACCTCGCAGACCACTGTGTGCGCTCGGGCGGGGACTTTCTGCGCCAGTCGCAATCCCTCGCGTTCTTTCACCTTGTCGACAGACACTCCGGCGGCGCGCTCTTCGCGAACTTCACGCACGTCGAGCGGCCAGTAGCGCGCCGCTCTCTCTTCGTAGTCCCGAATCGCTTCGCCCAGCGCACGATTGCGCGCCCTGCCCACGACCGCGACGACCAGTCGCATCTATGCGTAGATGCCGCGTAGTCTGTGAACGCTGGCGACTCTGCTGATCGAGAGCATGTATGCGGCGGTGCGCATGTTGACGCGGCGCTGCCGCGAAAGGTCGAGGACATCGTGGAAACTGCGCCGCATGATGGTCTCGAGGCGTTCGTTCACGAGATCCTCCGGCCAGAAGTATCCGCCGCGGTCCTGCACCCACTCGAAATACGAGACGGTCACGCCGCCGGCGTTGGCGAGAATGTCTGGAATCACGAAGATACCATTCTCGTCGAGGATCGAATCGGCGGCGGCGGTCGTCGGTCCGTTGGCGCCCTCGCAAATGATGCGCGCCTTGATGTCGCCGGCGTTGCGCGTCGTGATGACGTTCTCGAGCGCTGCCGGGAGAAAGACATCAACATCGAGGGTCAGGAGATCCGCGCCCGAGATCGCTTCCGCCTTTGTATAAGCCTCGAGCGAACGATGCTTTTTTACGTAACCGATGGCGTCGTCGATGTCGATCCCGCTCGCGTTATACAAGGAGACCGATCGGTCACCAATCGCTACGATCTTGCAGCCTTCGCGGCCCAGGAGCTGCGCCGCGACGGAGCCGACGTTGCCAAATCCCTGGATGGCAACGGTCGTCCCCTTCACTGGCATCCCGAGATGTTGTAACGCTTCCTTCGTCACGATCATGCATCCGCGACCAGTCGCTTCCCGACGGCCGAGAGATCCACCCAGCTCCACAGGTTTTCCGGTGACTACTGAAGTAGTCGTGTGGCCGACGTGCATCGAGTAGGTGTCCATGACCCAGGCCATCACGCGCTCGTTGGTGTTTACGTCCGGGGCTGGCACATCGGAATCGGGACCGAGCAGGTTGATGATTCCAGATGTGTAGCGACGCGTGAGTTTCTCGAGCTCGCCCGCACTCATTGCCAGGGGATCGCATCTCACTCCGCCCTTTGCGCCGCCAAACGGAATATTGACCACGGCACACTTCCACGTCATCCACGCGGCGAGAGCTTTCACCTCCTCCAGCGTAACCTGCATGTCGAAGCGAATGCCACCCTTGGCTGGTCCACGCGACGTGTTGTAAAGAACCCGGTAGCCCTCATACACATCGACCTGCCCGTTATCCATCATCACCGGAATGGAGACGATGACCTGCTTCTCAGCCTGTCGAAGAACCTTGTACAACCCTGGCTCGAGATCGAGAAGCTCGGCGGCTTTGTCGAACCGCGACATCATTGCCTCGAATGGGTTCTCCTCATCGAGAAAGCGGTCCTTGTCAGGTCGAACCAGCTTATGTGCAGGGATTCGATAGTCTGTTGCCATGAGCTCGAATATTAGCCTTGTGTCGGGAGCCGCTGTTCAGGTTGCGGAGACAGTAAACCCTCGAGCAGACGGTCGATGTGCTCCTGGCCGTCCTCGATTCGCAAGCGCTGTGAAACATACCATAATGACCCCGCTTCGGCAGGCCACAACGACTCCAGTTTCACCGCATCCTTGAGAGTGCAAACGACGAAGTCGGAATTGTTCGCCTCCGCCGCTAGATTGCGCGCGTCTGCTCGCGTAAATGCGTAATGGTCGGGAAAGCTGAACGGTCGAACGACTGCGCCAAGTTCAGTGAGCTGCTTGAAGAAGGACTGCGGTTCTGCAATCGCCGCAATTGCGGTTAGATCAGCTCCTCGTATCACATGAAGCGGAAGCACTTGGCCAGTCGAAGTGCTTCTCAAATCGGCCGGGGCAAGATGCGCGACGCAAACTGGCACGTGTGGCGCGACGTTGGCGAGTGCACGCTTCACATCGGCGACGGCGGATTCCTCCGCGATCTTTCGTGTGACGATCGTGAGAGTCGCCCGGCAAGCGGCGCGAAGAGGCTCGCGCCATGGCCCAGCGGGAAGGAGTCGAGGTTTTCCTGTCCACGCGTCAGCGTTCACCAGCAGAACATCTGCGTCCCTCCGAGCTCTGCGATGCTGGAATGCATCATCGAGAACAATGACATCGACACCTTGGGCGATTGCCTCGCGGATGCCGCGGATTCGGTCGGCGGTCGCAATCACCGGAATCCCCTCATTCAGTCGCTCGTGAACGATGACCTCGTCACCACCATAACCGCGCAACACAATTGCGGGAGCGGCGCCTTTCTCCAGGAACTTGCGAGCGAACCACGCCGCAACCGGCGTCTTTCCCGTTCCGCCAACCGAGAGGTTGCCGATGCTCAGGACAGGTATCGAAAAGTCAGTCGCCCGTAATATTCCCCAGTCGTAAAGCCTTCCTCTGGTGGCTATCACGGCGGCGTAAACGGCTTCGGCAGGAGTCAGCAACGAGCGGACGACGCGGGCGCGTTTGTCACGGCCCCTCCAAATGCCTTCGAGCATTCTGCGGAGGTCAGCCACTCGCCATTCCGAGCGTTTCGCTCATCAACTCCTCGAAACGGGGACCTTCGTCTGCTGCTGCGCGCGGGCTGGTCGCGAGCACTTTTGTTGGATTTCCGTACGCGATGGTTACTCTCGCAAACGGTTTTGGGATCATGAAGCGATCCCAGCTTCTCAGGCGCCAGGCACGATCCGCCACTGCAACAACCGGGAGGATGAATGAATCTGATCTTTGCGCCGCAACCAATGCCCCCGGCGCAAACTTCGCAGCCGGTCCACGCGGCCCGTCGGGCGTAATTGCGACCTCACGCCCCGCCTGCAGCTCGCGCACGATTGAAATCAGAGCGCGATCGGCTCCGCGCGTGCTCGACCCACGTATCAGCCCGAAACCGAGCGAGCTAGCGGCGCGGGCGACGAGCTCGCCATCGCGGTGCTCGCT
>DASWCI010000023.1:0-2080 GCA_036390195.1 Gemmatimonadaceae bacterium | reverse complement strand
GTTGGCGGACGGGTCACGCGGCCCGGCAGCACGCCGTATCACGCCGCCAAGTGGGCTGTTGGCGGATTTACCGAGTCGCTTGCCAAGGAAGTGGCACCTTTCGGCGTGAAGGTGTGTGCCCTCGAACCTGGCGGAATGCGAACCAACTGGGGGAACCGGGCGAATCAAAATACCCCGCAGTTGCTTCCGGATTACGAACCGTCCGTCGGCGCGGCGGTTTCCGTACTGAAATCGTACTGGGGACATGAGGTGAGCGACCCCGCGAAAGTGGCTCAAGTAATCCTTCGCCTGGCGTCGAGCGAACACCTGCCTTTCCATCTTCTGCTGGGCAGCGACGCCGTTCGAAACGCTCAGGAAGCCGAAACAACTCGCAACCGTGAGGCGGACCATTGGCGTGAAGTAAGTCTCTCGACAGACGTCGATGCTTCCGTATCCCTGCCAAATATACGATTCTGATCGACGACCGGACCCAAAGGGAGGTGGAGTGTGCAAACAGACCGGAAGTTGCCCGTCAATTCGAAGAAGACATGGCTCATAACGGGAGCATCCAGTGGCCTCGGGTTTGCTCTCGCCCAGTATGTATTGGAGCAAGGAGACCGCGCTGTGTTGGGCGCGCGAACCCTGCGTGCGATGAGCGATCTCGTCGCGCATTACCCTGACACCGGATTGGCCCTGACGCTGGACGTGACCCGGCCCGAAGACAGAGCAGCGGCCGTGAAGCAGGCAGAGGATCGTTTTGGCGGCATCGATGTCCTAGTGAACAATGCCGGCATCGATTTTCTCGGCGCCGTTGAGGAGCAGCGCGAGGAGGACTATCGAGCGCAGTTCGAGGTCAACTTCTTCGGTGCCGTGGCAATGTTCCGTCTCGTCCTGCCAGGCATGCGTCGTCGGCAATCCGGGACGATCGTGAATATCTCGTCCATGGACGGGATTGCGAGCCTGCCCGTGAACGGCTACTACGCGTCCAGCAAGTTCGCGCTCGAGGGCATCACCGAATCCCTATGGCAGGAAATCGAGCCGATCGGCCTGCGGGCCTTCCTGGTCGAGCCCGGCTCCTTTCGTACGGGAATCGAGCAGCGCACGCGCTTTTCAGGAGAGCCAATCGAGGCGTACGAGGCAACGTCGGGCGCGTTCAGGAAGATGATGACGACCGTTTCTCCTGACATGTTTCCGGGAGACCCAGTCCGCGCCGCCGCTGCGATCTATGAGGTCGTGGCATCGGAATCTCCGCGACATTGGGTGGTCCTTGGGAGCGACGCGCAACGAAGGATTGGGGCCAAACTCGATATGCTCCGCGCCGAATTTGAGGCGGGCGCCGACACGGCCCGAAGCACCGACTACCCTGGAAGCGCGAAAGCGATTCTCTGACCAGCGCCGACCGCCGGATCAAAAGGCAATTGTCGGGAGAATTTCATGAGGGGCGATGGTTCGTCGAACGAGGAAAGACTAAAAACCGGTCGGAGATATCGAACCGATCGGACAGAAGGGATTAGCGACGGCGTCTTCGCGGTTTCGCTGACGCTCCTCATCCTCGACGTACGACCTCCTGAAGGCGGCGTGTCCCAACTCGTGCACGGGCTCGTCCTGATTGCACCGAGGCTCGGGACCTTCGCGCTGAGCTTCGCAATCGTTGCGTACTACTGGCTGGTCCACCACATGATTTTCGCCTCACTGCGCGGCGTAAAGGTCGCTCTGATCTGGGCGAACATGCTGTTTCTATTCACGATTGCCGTGTTGCCCTTCTCGACCGCGGTGCTCGGTCGTTACGCTCTCGCGCCGGTGGCGCTCGCCATTTATGGCGCCAATCTCGCCGCTTGTACGTCGACGCTGGCAGGTGTGTGGTTCGTCGCGGACCATTCTCACATCACAGAACAAGCTACAGCCAGCCAACGACGCTACATTGTGCGGCGTTTCGGTGTTCAGTTGAGTGTCGCGCTGCTGGGGATCGCATGCGCGTTCCTCGCTCCGGCACTCGCACTGAGCATCTTCGTCGCGCTGCCGATTGTGTTCGCGCTGACCTACCACCGGCGGTACTACTGACTGTCGTCGTCCGCGACGACGCGACACGGCATGGAGGTCG
>DASWCI010000022.1:0-22266 GCA_036390195.1 Gemmatimonadaceae bacterium | reverse complement strand
GATCCCGATACGCTGACGCTGTCCACCCGAGAATTCGTGTGGGTAGCGGTTGGCGTACTCGGGTCGCAATCCTACTTCCTGTAAGAGTTGGCTCACCCGCGCATCGGCGGCGGCGCCCTCGGCCAGCTTGTGGATCGTCAGCCCCTCGCGAACGATCGCGCCGATGGTCATGCGCGGGTTGAGGGAAGAGACCGGATCCTGGAAGATGATTTGCATCTCGCGTCGCAGTTTGCGCAGCTCCGAGGTACCCATCGAGCGTACATCTCGGCCCTCGAATCGGATCTCACCGGACGTTGGCTCGATGAGACGAAGAATTGTTCGACCAGTGGTGGTCTTTCCACAGCCGGATTCGCCGACCACTCCGAGTGTCTCGCCCCGCGCGACATCGAAGGAGACGTCATTCACTGCCTTCACGGCGCCAACCTGTCGAGAGAGAACTCCCTTTCGGATCGGAAACTCTTTCCGGAGATTCCGCACCGAGAGCAGCTGCGTGCGCTCATTTGCAGCCGGAACGTTCATAGTCATGCGGCTCCCACACCCTCCACGACCACTAAGGGAGCGTGCGGATTGTTTCGTCGCTCGGGCTCGACGGCGAGATGACAGCGGGATACGTGCGCGGCACCGACGTCATAGAGCGGCGGATGTTCGCGCTCCGGACGCTCCCACGAGTACGGACACCGTTCGCGGAATCGACAGCCGTGCGGCCATTTTGTTGGTGCCGGAACGGTTCCTGGAATGACATTGAGCCGCTCCTGATCGTGGCCGATGTGCGGCATCGAGTGCATCAAGCCTTCGGTGTAGGGGTGGTGCGGCCGAGCGAATAGCTCGGCGACGGACGCCTCCTCGACGACTTCGCCCGCGTACATCACGATGACCCTCGAAGTAGTCTCGGCGATCACTCCGAGATCATGAGTGATCATCAGAATCGAGGTGCCGAATTCCTTTTGCAGATGGACCAGCAAATCCAGAATCTGCGCCTGAATGGTGACGTCGAGCGCTGTCGTCGGTTCGTCGGCAATCACGAGCGCAGGCTTCATGATGAGAGCCATCGCTATCAGTACGCGCTGCCGCATCCCGCCCGACAGTTGGTGCGGGTATTGTCTGGCGCGGTCTTCCGGCGCCGGCATGCCGGTAAGCGCGAGAGTCTCGACGGCGCGATCCCAGGCCTGTCTTCTGCTCACTCCAGCGTGGATTCGCGCTACCTCGGCGACCTGGTCTCCAACGGTGAAAACCGGATTGAGAGCCGACATCGGCTCCTGAAAAATCATTGAGATCCGGTTGCCGCGGATGTGCCGGATCTCTTCATCGCCGAGCGTGACGAGATCCTTGCCCTCAAACTCGATGCGACTGCCGGGCTCGATTCGCCCAGGCGGCTGGATCAGTCGCAGGATGGAGAGCGCGGTCACCGATTTTCCGCAACCCGATTCGCCGACGATGCCAACGGTTTCACCCACACCGACATCGAATGAAACGCCATCCACGGCGCGAGCTACACCTGCTTCTGTATAGAAGTAAGTACGGAGATCTCGAATCGAAAGCAGAGGTGTCGTCATCGATTGATCAGCGGCGCTCGTATGCGTCGCGCAGCGCTTCGCCCAGAATGTTCAGCGTCATCACCGTGAGGACCATGAAAAGACCCGGAAAGAGCGCCATCCACCACAGCGTTGCAATCTGATCGGAACCGTCCTGAATGATGTTTCCCCAACTCGCGAGAGGTTGCGGAACGCCGATGCCCAGGTACGAAAGTCCAGCCTCGAGAACGATCACGTGCGCGACCCCGAGCGTCGCGGCAACGACGATCGGAGAAACCAGGTTAGGAAGCAGATGCCTCCCCAGAATCCGTCGCCGGCTCGCGCCGAGCGCCCGCGCGGCAGTAACGAATTCCGCGTGCTTCAACGCAAGAACCTGACCCCTGACGATGCGGCTAAGACCGAACCAACCAGTAAGTCCCAGAAACAGGACCAGCGCGCCGATCGATAGTCTGGGCCACGCCACCAACACCCCGAGGAGGAGCAGCAATCGCGGAATCGACAGAAATGCATCGAGCAGTCGCATCATCAGCGCGTCGAGCACGCCGCCCGCGTATCCGGAGATTGCACCGTACGCCACGCCGAGCGTGAGGCTCACGATGGTCGCCAAGACTCCAATCATGAGTGAGAGTCGCGCGCCGTAGATCACTCGGCTCAACACGTCTCTGCTATAAGGATCCGTCCCGAACGGATGCGCGAGCGAGGGAGGAAGATCTTTGAGCGCGACGATGTCGGGTTGCGCCGCTGGATCGTACGGTGCGATGAGCGGTGCGAGAATCCCGACCAGCACGATGATGCCCAGCACGAAGAGCGCGACTCGCGAGGACGGTTTGCGCAGGATCCGGCGCAAGCCGATCGCGAGCGGCGATTCGCGGGGCCGCGCGACGCTAGTGGCTGCGGAGTCTTGGGTCTGCCCAGGCATAGAGCAGGTCGGCGAGAAGACTTCCAACCGTGACCATGATGCTGCCGATGATGACCCCCCCGACGACGAGCGGATAATCGCGAGTAGCGATGGCGTTGACGACGGCATAACCCATCCCTGGCCAGGCAAAGATCTTCTCGATGAAGAATGCGCCGGTAAGGAGTGCCGGGAATGAGAGTCCGATCAGGCTGATGATCGGCAGCAGCGCGTTACGCAAGGCGTGACGGCGCAGAATCTCCCGCTCGGTGAGGCCCTTGAGACGCGCGGTACGGATATAGTCGGCGGGAAGGACGTCGAGCAATGCCGCTCGCTGGTATCGCGCGACCGCGGCAGAAGCGAGCAGTGTGAGAGTGATCGCCGGAAGAGTGAGGTGCCGCAAGCGATCGAGGATTCGCGCGCCGAATCCCATGTACTCGTGCATGACGGGATCGACGGCGCCGCCGACCGGAAAGATTGGAATCCAGTAGGTGAAAGCGAGAAGTGCGAGGATCGCGAGCCAGAAATCCGGCATCGAGAAAAAAAAGAGAGTAAGGCCACTGAGCGCGTGATCGGTGATCGAGCCCCGCCGCGCAACCTGGATCAGTGCGATCAGAATGCCGAGGCCAAAGCTTCCGACGAGCGCAACGCCCATGAGAAGGAGCGTGTTCGGAAGCGCCCTACCCAGAACCTCGCGCACTGTCCGATCGTGCGAAAATGACCAACCCAGCTCACCATGCGCGAGGGAATTCACGTATTTGACGAATTGCTCCGGAACGGGGCGATCCAGACCGTATTGCGCTCGCAAGGTCGCGCGCACGTTCTCGCTCACATTGGGATTGTCCATCACCGCGCTGAATGGATCCCCCGGCGCGAGATGAATCAACACGAAGGTGATCGTCGCGACGATGACGACGATCACTGCAGCCTGCGCCAGCCGTCGCGCGATGTAGCGGAGCACCCGCTACTGGGTCTTCTGACCCGGAGTCTGAGCGGGCGACGCGGCCGTCGAAGCAGGCGCCTTATCGCGCGGAATCCGCTTGTCCGCTGGGATCGACCACTCGGGAATGTGCGCCCACCACGCGTCTGGTCTCAGTGTCGAGAGCTGAAGGCGCGAATGATATCCGACCGTCGGGATTGGTTCGGCCAGCCAGATCGCTGGCGCATCCTGTATGATCGTCTCGTATGCCTTGGTGAAATAAGCCTTGCGTTGAACATGGTCGAACGACGACAGCGCGCTGTCGACGTAGGCATCGAATACCGGATTCTCGTATGATCCGTAATTGTTGCCGCTCGTGGTGCGTGATCCCGCCGTCCCCCACGATCCACGCACGGCACCCGGACTCGGCTGCGTGCTCCACTGTCCAATTGCGGCATCGAATGCGCGCTTTCGCTCTTTCTCAACCAGCACTGGGAAATCGAGCTGTTCTACGTCGACCTTGACGCCGGCCTTTCGCAGCTCTTCCTGGAGGACAACCGCCAACCTAACGCGCACCTTGCTCGTGCTTGGAACGGAGAGGGTGAATTGGAGCGGACGTCCGTTGCGAGAGCGGATGCCGTTGGTATCCGCGGCGCGCCATCCGAGTGAGTCGAGGAGCTTGCGCGCGCCCGCAAGGTCAAAAGGTATCTGAGGTAGATTCGGGTCTGTCGTCGGATAGGCTCGCACAGTCGGCCCGAGAGCGGGCAGTGCCAGCGTGTCGTAAACGCTGCGGACAATGGTCGCGCGATCAGTCGCCATCGTCAGCGCGCGGCGTAGCTCGCGATTGCCAAAGATCGGATGAGGCCGAGCGCGATTCGCCGGATCGCGCAGGTTGAATTGCGCGAAAAGATACTGCAGGGCGTGATACTGCCTGGTTCGAAGCTCTGGATGCTTCCGAACTTCGGCTATGTTCTCGGGTCGCAGCTGCTCGAAGAAATCCGTCTCACCGGAAAGGAATCTCGTCAGCGCGGTGTTGAAATCGGAAGCGATGCTCCAAATGAGTCGACTGAGTCTTGGTGCTCCGCGATAATTGGCCGTGTCGGCGGCGAGCTCGACGGCGACGCGCGGAATCCAACGCACGAACCTGTATTGGCCTGAGCCGATCGGATGCTTCGCCGCCTCGGACGCGCGCCAGCCGGTCAGCGCGATGTCTTTCCAGACGTGTTCCGGCATTATCGGCATCTGATACACGGCATCGTAGAACTGCTGCGGCGACCGAGCGTGGAACCAGTATGTCGCTGTCGCGGAATCCGGCGTGGTTACAGAATCGATATTCGTCAAAAGCGGAGCCGCCGGTGATCCAAGCGCCGAATCCTTCGTGCTCGCAATCGTGAACCGCGCGTCGTTGGAGCGTACTGGAAGTCCGTCATGCCACTTCGCGTTTGGATTGATGTGGAACGCGATGCTGAGAGAATCAGCGCTCCAGGTCCAGTGATCGGCGAGACGCGGAGTGAATCCTTTGTCGTTCAGGATATTGAGCGAGTCGCCAATGTCTGCCAGCCGATCGTAAACCATGTCAGCGATCTGGGCCGCCTGAACACTTTGCAGCAGTGATGGAACCAGGACATCGGGATCGCCGCCGGTGGAGATCGCGAGTGTGCCGCCAGCGTTCCCAGCCGACGACGACTCCGTTCCAACGCAGCCGCACGCGAAGAGTGCGCAGAGGAGCCCGGCATATCTCATCGCCGCCATGTCCAACCCTCATCGAGAAAGTGTGGAACGTGTTTCAGTGTCTCCTCGCGTATCTCGTCTTCAGCCAGCTCCGTCGCGTTCGCGTCCTCGAGTGATCGAACCGCATCGAACATTGCGGCTGCAACCTCAGTGGTATCGGGCGCACGCCCAAGCAGCGCGTGGAGCGTAGCCGGTGCGGGAAAGGGTCCGCTCTTTGTCTCCGTGTTGGCGGCAAATAACGGGAGCGATGACTGGTCATCATCGACGAGGATCGAGCCGTGCTGCAACAAGGCGCGCTCGTCGCGCCACTGCGCGCTGCCGACCAACTTGCATCCCTGAACGATCAACTCTCCCTCGCCAGGCATCTCGAAACAGCTTCGCACGCCGGGCGGAGGCCGCTGAGCGGGCGACGCCGTCTCCACGAAAACCCCTAAGCGACTGAGGCCAGTCTGCAGAATGAGATTTATGCGCGAGTAGGTCTCGCGAAGATTGGCATTGCTGACTGGCGCCGTCACGCTGTACGTCACCTCGTGATCGTGCAGGATTGCGCGCCCGCCAGTGGGTCGTCGCACAACATCAATTCCGGCAGCGCGAATTTTCTGTGCGTCATAGAATCCCGTTGCCGGTTGATTGCGTCCGAGCGAGAGTGTCGGCCGGCTCCAGGAGTAGATGCTGAAGACCGTTTCGCCGGTTCGCGCCGCGCGCGTCTGCAACGCAGTATCGCGCGCCATGTTCTCGGCGCCTGAACGAGGCGCAGTAATGAGAATGCGCCAATGACTGTAACTTCGCTGGCGGTGCATAGGGTGTTAAATTGTCACTCCTATGAGTACCACAATCAAGCACGTTGAAGGTGCTATTCCTACCGCTGAATCCTTCGTTCCCCGACATGTAGGACCCGACGAGCGAGACGTGGCCGAGATGCTGAAGACTCTCGGATTGCCCTCGCTCGATGCGCTAATCGACGCGACCGTTCCGCGAAAGATTCGTCTACGCGAGGGTCTGAGTTTGCCAAAGGGGCTGACCGAGCCCGAGGTTCTCGCTTATTTCCGTGCTCTCGCGACGAAGAATCAGGTCTTTCGGTCCTTCATCGGCATGGGATACTCGGATTGCGTGACTCCGCCGGTGATTCAGCGAAACATCCTCGAGAATCCGGGCTGGTATACGGCTTACACGCCCTACCAGGCGGAGATAGCGCAAGGACGGCTCGAGGCGCTGCTCAACTTCCAGACGATGGTGATCGACCTCACCGCACTCGAGATCGCGAACGGTTCACTGCTCGACGAAGCGACAGCCGCCGCCGAAGCGATGACGATGAGCTACGCGCTCAAGGGCAGGCAGGGCAAGGAAGTCTTCCTCGTTGCTTCAGAGTGCCATCCGCAAACGATCGACGTGGTGAAAACCCGCGCCAGCGTGCGTGGCATCGAGGTGCGCGTCTCGAGTTACGCCGATTTCGAAATCGGCCCCGAAGTCTTCGGCGGACTCGTTCAGTACCCGGCGACTGACGGCGCCGTGATCGATTACACCAAGACAGTCGATCAACTTCACGCGGCTGATGCGCTGGTAACGGTTGCCGCCGATCTTCTCAGTCTCGTACTGTTGACGCCTCCCGGAGAATGGGGCGCCGACATCGCCGTCGGAAATACCCAGCGGTTCGGAGTTCCGCTCGGCTACGGCGGCCCACATGCCGCGTACTTCGCGACGAAGGACGAATTCAAGCGGCACATTCCCGGACGCATAATCGGCGTTTCGCGCGATGCGGACGGAAAGCCAGCGTTGCGGATGGCGCTGCAGACGCGAGAGCAGCACATCCGCCGCGAAAAGGCGACGAGCAACGTCTGCACGGCGCAGGTGCTCCTTGCCGTAATGGCGAGCATGTACGCCGTCTATCACGGGCCGAGAGGACTCACGCAGATTGCGCGACGCGTGCACGCATTCGCGGGTGCGCTGACAGAGGGTTTGCGGCGACTCGGTTACAGCATCGTGCACGACGACTACTTCGACACGATCCGAGTCGCGCTTGGCAAGAGAAACGGGCAGGCGATCGTGGATGAAGCGCGGAGCCGTCAGATCAACGTGCGGTTCATGGACGACAGAAGCATCGTCATTGCTCTCGATGAAACCGTCACCAACGACGACATCACCAACCTCCTGGTTGCCTTCAATCTCGGAAAGGACCCCGATTTTGGGATCGACGATCTCGTTCTGGGAGCGGACACGCGTTACGACGAGCGTTTCAACCGGACGACGCCCTTTCTGACGCACCCGGTATTCAACAAGCACCACGCGGAGACAGAAATGCTCCGCTACATGAACAAGCTTCAGTCGCGGGACCTCTCGCTCGTACACTCCATGATTCCACTCGGCTCGTGCACGATGAAGTTGAACGCGACCGCTGAGATGATGCCGATTACGTGGCCGGGTTTCGCAAAAATTCATCCATTCGCGCCACTCGATCAGACCGATGGGTACCGGCAGCTGTTCGACGAGCTGGAAAGCGCACTGGCCGAGATCACGGGATTCGCGGCCATCTCGCTTCAGCCGAACGCGGGGTCGCAAGGAGAATTTGCCGGACTGCTCGTGATCGATGCGTACCATACTTCACGCAACGAGGGGCATCGCAACATTTGCCTGATTCCGCAATCTGCGCACGGGACAAATCCCGCGAGCGCGGTGATGGCCGGAATGCAAGTCGTGGTCGTGAGGACCGACGAGCGTGGCAATATCGATGTGGGTGATCTGCGCAGGAAAGCGGAAGAGCACGGCCTGCACCTCGCCGCGCTGATGATCACGTATCCGTCGACTCATGGCGTGTTCGAGGAATCGATCGTCGAGATCTGCCAGATCGTCCACAAGTACGGCGGCCAGGTGTACATGGACGGCGCGAACATGAATGCGATGGTTGGGTTGTGCCGGCCGGCGGATATTGGCGCCGACGTCTGCCACTTGAACCTCCACAAGACGTTCTGCATTCCGCACGGCGGTGGTGGCCCAGGAATGGGACCAATCGGCGTGGCGAAGCATCTCGTTCGCTTCCTTCCGGGACATCCGGTGGTCCGCCTCGATGGACGCGATGAAGTCGGGGCAGTATCAGCGGCGCCGTGGGGAAGCGCGAGCATTCTGCCAATCTCGCACTGTTACATCAAGCTGATGGGCGGCGATGGACTGGAGTACGCATCGAAGATCGCGATCCTCAACGCGAACTACATCGCCAAGCGCGTCGAGCCGCATTTCCCGGTTCTGTACAAAGGCGCACACGGAACTGTCGCTCACGAGTGCATCGTCGACACGCGAGTGGTCAGACAGGCGACCGGCGTCGACGTCGAGGACATCGCAAAGCGGCTGATGGACTACGGCTTTCATGCGCCGACGGTGTCGTTCCCCGTGCCTGGAACGCTGATGATCGAGCCGACTGAGAGTGAGCCGAAGGAAGAGCTCGACAGGTTTTGCGACGCAATGATCTCGATCCGGGACGAGATCAGGGAGATCGAGAGCGGCGCAGCGGACAGGCAGGACAACGTTCTCAAGAACTCACCACATACAATGGGCCGCGTGACGTCGTCAGCCTGGACGCATCCCTACACGAGGGAGCGCGCGGCGTTTCCGGCGCCATGGACCCGGGACTTCAAGTTCTGGCCGGCGGTGGCGCGCGTCGACAGCGCATACGGAGACCGGAATCTTATCTGTTCCTGCCCGCCGACTGATTCGTACGTGGAGGCGGAGCCCTAGCCGCTACTGTCCGATGTGCTTGGTGTAGGCGTCGGACTTCAGCAGCGCGTCGATCTCTGACGAATTGGTGGGCTTGATTTTGATCATCCAGCCGGCGCCGTAAGGATCGCTGTTCACCAGCGCGGGCTCCTTGTCGAGGCGCTCGTTGATCGCGACTACTTCTCCGGCAATCGGCGCGAACAGTTCCGACACCGCCTTCACCGCTTCGATGGTCCCGAACACGTCGTGCTTGCCGAATTTCGTCCCGATCTTCGGCAACTCGATGTAAACGATGTCGCCGAGCTCGCCCTGAGCGTAGTCGGTGATGCCGATCTCCGCGACGCCGTCCCTACCCTTACGGACGTACTCGTGCTCCTCCGTGTACTGGAGATCGGTCGGAATCTTCGCCACTGGTGCTCCGCTTAAATGATGCGCGAGGATACTCGGGCGCGAAGTCTATCCGCGCCTCAAAAGAGAGTCAAGAAACGCTGACTTCGCTCTCGATACCGCGGACCTCGCTCGCGATAATGCCGATCTCGCCCTTCCGCTCCATTTTGGACGTAGCTCGCTGAAGGGAGCTCCAGAGAGCATCGACATCGCGCTCCAGATCGTCGAGTGACCCGTTGTTGTCGATGCAGTAATCGGCGCGCGCTCTTTTTAGCTCTGCCGGCATCTGAGCGGCAATCATGTTCATCGCGTCGGTTTCCTCAAGACCGCGCGACGCTACCATTCGCTCGAGTCTGAGCGGGCGAGGCGCATCGACGAGAACGATCGCATCGAATTCTCCGACGAGGTTCCTCTCGAACAACAGAGGAATTACGCAGACCACAATCTGATCGCCGCGCTCGCGCGCTCTGGCAATCTCTCGGTCGCGGAGGCGCGTCACCCCGGGGTGCACGATTCTGTTGAGGGCGTCGAGCTCGTATTGATCGGCAAACACGATCTGGCGCAGCGCCGTACGATCGAGGCTGCCGTCCTTCTTGAGAACATCCTTGCCCCAGCGCTTGACGATGTCTCTCAGCGCCTGAGTATCGGGGCGCACCGCTTCACGAGCGAGAACGTCGGCGTCGATGACGGTGGCGCCGTGATCGGCCAACATTTTGGCGACTTCTGATTTTCCGCTGGCGATGTTTCCTGTCAGTCCGATGAGAAGCATCTTTCAATGGATTGAGGTGGAATTCAGCCGCCGTGCGTCGCCAAGATAGAAGGTTCTTCCATCCGTGTCACGCATAAACAGCTGCTTGTAATCGACTACCTCAGCAGCCGGTGCGCTGCTAAAGAAGCGGGACTTGAGCCGCGTCTCCCGCCGGAACGGTGTGACACATTCTGCAGCGCGCCTCGTACGACTCCGTTCCGCCGACCATGATCTGCGGCGAGTTGTACGGTGCAGGCCGGCCTCCGATCAGCCTTTGATTGCGGCTAGCGGGGCCTCCGCATAGAACGCAAATCGCGTGCAGCTTGTCGACCACCTCGGCAATAGCCATTAGTTCCGGCATCGGGCCAAAGGGCTCTCCACGGAAGTCGGTATCCGTTCCCGCCACGATCACCCGCCGGCCCCGACTCGCCAGAGAAGTGACCAGCGGGACGATCCCGTCATCCATGAATTGCGCCTCGTCGATCGCAATGACGTGCGCAATTGGATCGATTTGCTGGCCGATCTGGGCCGCGGAATCAGCCGGAATGGCCTCGACGGTGCGACCGTCGTGACTCGAAATGGAGTAGATCCCCGTATACCGCGCGTCTAAGTGCGACTTGAAGACCTGGACCTTCTTGCGCGCGATGACGGCGCGCCGGACGCGGCGAATAAGTTCCTCGCTCTTGCCGCTAAACATTACGCCGGCAATGACTTCAATCCATCCACCACTCTGGTGGAATGGTCCGCTCGGCCCGCTCACGGACGGCCGCGATCTCTACGAGGTGAGCCCCCCGCCCCCCCTCCGCGAGGTGGTCTGTCTGGTGGCCCACCGCGACCAGGGGGACGACCACGGTCACCCCTCGGACCGCGCGAACGGTCCACGTCGGTAGAAAGCGGCCGCGCCACCGGTGGTTGATTCGCCTCGGCCAGGCGTCGCTGCGCCCTCTCCCGCTCGAGCAGATGCAGAGCGGCGGCGGCGAGCTCCGTTCCGTCGAACGCCCGCAGAAGTGGCTCGAGCGAGATGACCTCGCGCGAGGGGACTCCCCGCGCCAGCACAGCACGCAGTTCCTGTCGAATTGCCTCTTCGCGATCGTGTGCTCGTCGCTCGGGCCCATGAAGATTGAGCGGGGCGAGCCTTCCGCACGCCAGCTCTCTGAGCCAGGCGACCTCACCGGGAGCAGCGAGCGCGACAACCTGAACGGGTTTCGCCTGCGAGACCCGCTGCAGTTCGGCGGGAGTCACTGGCGGCTGGTAAAAAATCACGGTGTGTGCGGCGAGGTTACCGATTTCGCCGCGAGTCACGTTGATGGACTTGTCGTCCTCGTGATAGCCGAGCGTTCTCAGCACGCCGGTGGCTTCGGCCGCGGCGGGCGCGTCGCGTGCGACTATGACGGCCGATGGCGGATCTAAATCATCGAGGAGTTTGCGCAGCGCACTGCCACGAGCGCTTCCAGCCACAGTGATGTACTTGATTATCGGTAGCTCGTAATCCGACGGCAGTTGCGGGGCTTCGGTGTCGGCCGCTCCGACACGGCGAGCGCGGCGAGCGTAGCGCTCGATCAGGTTCTCGACCGGCGGAGTGATCTTGCGGGTGACGATGATCCGTGCGGCTTGAGTGACTTCGCCGAGCAGCGCCTCCAGAGCGCGAACGCTATCGGGACCTTCATCGAGAATGTCGTCCGCCCAGGCGAGCGCTACATTGCGGACTTTATCGAGCTTGAGGAGTGACGCCTGAACCAGCGCTTCCAGCTCCTTGGGAGGTCCCGCCACGGCAAGAACGGGTCGGCTCTTGAAAATACGACCTGCTCGTGACGCGCTCGTAATCGGGACGACCTCGATCCCCGCGGGGCCGGAGAGACGAAGTATCGTCTCCGAAATCGTGAGAGCGGTTTCGGCATCGCGAGTGACCACCACGACTTGGGTTCCGCCGGCGGATAGATCGACCCGGGCAAGGACGGGAGTCAGAAATTCCGCGATCGACTCGGTCGAATGCGGAAGAGTGTAGACCAGATTCTGACTGTGCGCGACCTGTCCTGCGGCACGCTCTCTAACTTCCTCCAGTTCCGGCATCCTCGACCTCTATTTTTCGCGACGTGGCGTAGTTTCCGCCCCGCCGGTATCGTTATATGTCTTCCCACCGCGCGGCGTCGCCGCTCACCAAAGATAGCAGCATTGGGGCACCCATGATTACCGCCATCGTACTGATAAAGGCCGAGCCGAAGCGAATCGCCGAGTGCGCGACGAAGCTGGCGGGAATCGAGGGCGTCTCGCAGGTCTATTCGGTGTCCGGCGAGTGGGATCTCGTGGCAATGGTGGAAGTCGCGGAGCACGATGCGATCGCCAGAATCGTGACCGAGGAAGTAACCGTGGTTCCCGGAATCAAGTCGACGCACACCCTCACCGCGTTCAGAGCGTACTCGAAAAAGGACCTCGAGCAGGCCTGGGACATAGGCCTGGAGTAATCCGGATGCTGGTGAGCAACTCCGGCCCGGACGCGGAAAGCCGAGCCGCCGTTCGATTGCTGATGCAGCGGCTGCCGAGCCTGAGCCCAGTAGAAGGGGGAGCTTCGGCAGAACCGATCGCGCCGACCGACCCACCGGTGCTGCGGTCGGCGCAGATCGTCGAGGGAAGTGCCGTGCGCGCGGTGAAAGTTCCCGGCGCTTCCGGAGCGACGACGTCAGGGTTTGGCGCATTCCTCGACGGCGCGCAGAAGGTGCAGGTCGTTGCACATGACCACGGCATGCCCATTGTGATCGGAACCGTCTCGGCAGCCGTTCGAGTTCGCGTCGACAGGCGGATGATCACGTGGGGGCACCAGGCCCCACGCGTCGAGCGCGCTATTTATCTACCGCTTCGTTATCTGCCGACGTTGACCGCCGTGGATGTGAGTACTGTTGCTGCCCAGTCGGAGTGGCGAATTGTGGATACTTCCACCGCCGACAAGAACGGAGAGTATCCAAGTCAGCACCCCGCAGCTCTTCTCGATCGTGCGATTCGCGCGGTTGATCAGCAGCGCGAAGAGCTCGAAGATCGCCTCGCTGAGGCGTGGTGCGCGCGCGGCGAAGCGCCACTTTTTATCGATGGTGGAATCAGCCGAACTACGAGCGTCGCGTCTTCCACGTGCGCGATCGGGGTGATCAAGAGCCATCGAACTCTCTACGTGCAGGGAGAAGCGCTCGGGATCGTAATGAGTCTCAGGAAAGGAGAGCGGTCATCGGTTTTCCGTGTCGCCCCGCGTTCCCGGAGCTCGGTATTGAGCTGGTATCTTCGCCTGCGAGGGCCCGACGGTCACGACGCGATGTGGGGCCTGGTGCGTGTCGAAGTCGCTGAATGCGATCGACCGTCCGAGCGCGCGGACGAGATCTCGAGGTGGGTGATGGCGGAGACGACACCTCTGTCTCTGCCCGACGGACGCTGGGACAAGATGGCCTACGGCGTTCGCGACTGTGAGGAATTCCTGAGAGCTATTTCATGAGCGAAGCGCTTGGCCGAGTAGTCGCAACGGAGCGGAAGCCCAATACTCCGCACGAGTTTCATTTCTGGACGGCGATCGATTCGCCGGTGGGAATCGGAACCATCGTGCGCGTCGATGGCGCACAGCCGATGGACGGACAGATTCCGCACATTTACGGAATCGTTGTCGAGGGCTTCAGCTACACAGATCTGCAGTCACCGATGCACGACGTGCTTGGCCACGATGGCCTGCCGACGATGGCGGGTTATGCATCGACGGAGCGGGCAGAAATTCGGCTTTACACCGCCGCCGTACTGAGACAAATCCCGGAGGAGCCGCTTCAGCCGGTTCCGATGGGACAGGTCTTTCTCGCCGAAGAAGCCGACGTCCAGGTGGCGTTGCGGATGGACAGCTATCTGCGCGAAGGAGCGAACACCGGAATCCCGGTGGGTGTGTATCGCGCCGGCGGAACCGACGCTGTGATCTACCTCGACGCCGATTTTTTGCTCGGACCCGAAGCGGCGCATCTCAACATCACCGGCGTTTCGGGGCTCGCGACCAAAACCAGCGCTGTCGAGTTCCTTCTCGCATCGCTGTTCAAGCATTTCCCGCAGGACAAAGGATCGATTGCGGCGGTCTGCTTCAACGTCAAGGGTCCTGATCTCTGCTACCTCGATAAGCCGGGGAAAGTCGAGAAGACGGACGAGGTTCTCTACGAGAAGCTGGGTGTCGAGGCCAAGCCGTTCGAGAGCGTCGAGTATTTCGCGCCCTACACTGCGAAAGGTCTTGCTCTGAACACGTTCCGAAACAACGAAGCGCTGCTCGACAATGTCACGCCACTGACCTGGGGTTTACGCGAGGTTCTACAGTTCGCGGAGGTCCTGTTGAACAAGGATGACGTCGACGCGAAAGCCGATGCGCTCATCGACTTCATCAAAGAGAACGTAGTCGACAAGGAGTTTCGGGATCCGGTTTTGACCAAGACACATCGGGTCCAGTCATTTGCTGATCTCGATGCGTGGTTCCGTGATGTGCTGCAAGGGATGGAGAAAAAGGACGGAGAGAGCTGGCGCACGCACCACGTCGCGACGATCCGCAAAGTTCGGAATCGTCTCTCAAATATCTCCACTCGCTGTGCGGGACTCGTCACCGACTCGGGCGCGGTGAGCGATCTCCCCTTCGGGAGCTTTACCGACCGGACGGTGTACGTGGTGGATGTCGCCAACCTCGAGGAAGATGCGCAGGACCTCATCTTCGCTCGCATCGTCTCCAAGCTCCGCGAGCATCTGGAGCGGCGTGATCTGGGGGTCAAGCATCTCGTCGTCTTCGTCGACGAGCTCAACAAATACGCGCCGGGCGATGGTGCCGACACCTATGTCAGGAAGATGCTGCTCGATATTGCGGAGCGTGGCCGTTACCTCGGCCTCGTTCTGTTCAGCGCACAGCAGTTCCGATCGCAGGTGCATCGCAGAGTCGTAGGGAATTCAGGGACGGCACTCTTCGGGAGAATGGATGCTGACGAACTCTCGACTCCGGGGTACGCGGTGCTGAGCCCCGCGACGAGGACCAAGCTCGCGACGTTGGAAAAAGGGCAGTTGATGATTCGACATCCACATTTCACGCAACCGATCTTCGTGCGCTTCCCGCGTCCCGCGGTGATGCAGGGACGCGAAGGCGCGGAGCGCTACCCGCAGGCAAGCGAGATTTCGCTGGAAGCGGCGATTCTGCGCGCGCTCAGGCCGCTCGATCCGACGATCACGCTGCCGTGGGTGCAGGAGATCACCGCGTTGTACACTGAGGATGAGGTAATTCGCGCGCGCAACGCGACACTTCTCGCCCGTCCTGATAACGTGAAGGCGTACTTCATGGCGCAGTTCCGGAAGATCATCCCCGCGCAGGCGGCGCCGCGGCCAATGGCCGGGAGCATCAAGTCGGCTCCGGAAAATGATCCGTACGGGTTTTAGAAGGGTCCGTATGGGTTTCAGAAAAAAACAACTCCGCGCATTCTGCCAGGCTCTTCTCGCTGTTGGTTTCTTAGCGCACACCGCGCTCTCTCAGCCCGTCCTGCTCCAGATCCGCCCACACATCGGCGACACCCTCCGGATGCACCTCTCGCAGTCAGTCGAAATGACTGGGACCACTAAGCGCGGTGGTCGCGATTCGACGACCTCGATGACGACTTCGATCGAGGTCTTCACCCGCGCCATCGCGCAGCAATGGACTTCCGGGGGCACGCTCATGCAGGCCATCACTGACTCGGTTGCCATGACCCCAGCCTCGCTGGCTTCGCTTGAAGATCTCAAGCGGCGGACGATGCAGTCGAAGCGCGTCTGGGTCCGCGTATCCACGGACGGTGCAATGGAGATAGTGGACGATGCCGACCCCAACAGCGAGCTGCGACACATTTTCGGAGAGATGCCGGCGATGTTGGCGCGCGGGCCAGTCGCCGTGGGGGAAAAGTGGACCCGAGAGATGCAAATCCCATTGAGCGGCGATCCGGGCACGCTGGGATCGGTGCGCGCCACGTTCCGTCTTGATTCTCTGGGCAGAAATGGCGATGTCGCCTACATCTCGATGCACGGCACGATGTCGCGCATCAACGTTCCCGGCGCGCCTCCGTCCGGCGCCGGCTACGCAACCTCAGGCGTGCTATCCGGCACGATTCAAATCGACCGAAGGCTAGGCTGGATAACTGACTCGAAGAGCAGCATCATCGTAAGGTCCACGATCGGAGACCCGGCTCGAAAAGGGGCGGCACAGGGTGCGCCGATGCAGGTGCGGACGAAGATCACGCAGTGGATACGGGCGATGCGCACGCGATGAGACTGGTTCACCTCTCGGACATACACCTCGGCTTCAGACAATACCAACGGCAGACACCCGCCGGGATCAACCAGCGCGAGGCGGATGTCGCTACTTCGCTGCGTCGCGTAATCGATGTCGTCATCGAGCTGCGGCCTGATCTGGTGCTGATCGCCGGCGACGTGTTTCACACCGTCCGACCGACCAACCCCGCCATTCTGCACGCGTTTCTTCAGTTCTCGCGTCTCGTGCAGATGCTGCCGGATACAACCGTCGTGATGGTCGCGGGTAATCACGACACTCCGCGGACTGCTGAGACCGGCTGCATCCTTCGCTTGTTCAGCCCACTTGGGATCACGGTCGTGGAAGGCGATGCGAAAAGAATGACATTCCACGAGCGCGATCTGTCGATTCTCGCGGTGCCCGACATGGCGCAAGGGCGACCACGCCTCGAGCCGGATTCAACTGCGAAATACAACGTTCTGCTGCTGCACGGCGAAATCGAAGGCGTGCTGCCAAAGTACGGTCGCGAGCTCGATCGCGCGCCGATGGAGATCACCCTCGAAGAGCTCGGTGCGCAGCGCTGGGACTATGTCGCACTTGGCCACTATCACGTCTATCGCCCAGTAGCCGAGAACGCCTTCTATTCGGGCTCACTCGACTACACCAGCACGAATCCGTGGGGCGAGCTGATCGAGGAACGTGAAAGTGGAAACGGCGGGAAGGGAATCATCGAGCACGATCTCGCGACCAAGACGCACAAGTTTCATGCGATTCCGCCGGAGAGACGCTGGGTTGATCTGGCACCGCTCTCCGGCGCTGGACTGTCGCCTGCTTCGCTCGACGAAGCGATCCGTGACGCACTCGATAATTGCGAGGGAGGGATCGACGAGAAGATCGTGCGACTGGTCGTTCGGGATGTGCCTCGACACATCCTGCGCGAGCTCGATCACAGAGCGCTCCGCGAATACAAGCGCCGAGCGCTTCACTTTCACCTCGATACCCGTCGTCCTGAGATCGTTCGTCCGGACACAGGTCAGGCCGCTCCGGGCCGTCGCGCCTCCCTGGCAGACACCGTGCGCGACAAACTCCGCTCGCGCCTGCTCACCGAAAACATCGACCGCGAAGCTCTCGTCGAATTAGGCTTGCATTATCTTCGCGAGGCGGACCTGGTGGCCGGACCAGCCGCTGAGGAAGTCGGGGGCGCCGCGTGAAGCTCAATAGCGTCAGGCTCACCAACTTCCGTCAGCATGCGCAGACGGAGATCAGGTTCGGATCGGGTCTGACCGGAATCATCGGACCCAACGGCGCCGGCAAAACCACGATTCTCGAGGCGATCGCCTGGGCGTTGTACGGGAACCCAGCGATTCGTGGAAACCGTGAGTCCATCCGCTTCATGGGAGCGGGAGCGCGTGCCCCAGTCGAAGTCGAGCTCGATTTCGAGCTGGGCTCTCATCGGTATCGCGTCGTTCGTGGATTAACGAGCGCTGAGGTTTATCTCGACGGTGCCGACTCTCCGGTCGCCAACTCGATCACTGCTGTTACGGAGCTGATGCAGCGCCGGCTCGGAATGTCGCTCTCTGAATTCTTTCACACCTATTTCACGGGGCAGAAAGAGCTGAGCGTAATGGCGGCAATGACGCCCGCCCGGCGCGGCCAGTTTCTGTCTCGCGTACTCGGCTATGAGAAACTCCGCATCGCACAGGACCTGACCCGCGAAAAGCGAAACCGGGTGCGGTCCGCGATCGACGGAATGCAGCGTGGGATGCCGGATCCAGAAGCGATCCTCCGCGCGCTCGCTGAAGCCGCATCGCGTAAAGAAGAAGCAGAAGCCCGCGCGCAGCAGGCGGCGCATCGCGGCGCGGTTCGCCAGCGGGAGATGATGGCAATCGAGCCCCGCTGGGAAATGGTCCAGCGTCAGCGCGAGCAATCGGCGCAGCTTCTCACCCAGATCACAGTTGCTGAAGAAAAGGAAGCCGCCCTTCATCGCGACGACGAGCGAATCACACGCGAGCTCGAAGGGGTTCAGGCCGCGCGCTCCCAGCTCGATTCACTTCGTGAAGCCATCGAGCCGCTTTTCGCGCTGAACGTCGAGCTCCAGGCTCTCAACACGCTCTATCGCGAAGAAGGGCGCCGGAAAACTCTCCTCGAAGCGGAAGCTGCGTTGCGCGAGGAGATCGCGCGTCTCGAGGAGCGGCATACGCGGATCGAGCGCGCACCGGCCCTCGAGGAGGAAGAGACTCTGGAGCTCGAGAAGAAGCGGGCCGAGCTGGAGGACGCGCAAGGATTGCTCGAGGCGCGTCGCACCGAGTGGGTGCGCGATCGACAGGAAGCGCAGACGAAGCGGGAGGCGCTCCGGCAGCAATACTCGGAGCTCAAACATCAGCGGGATCGTGTCGTGGCGCTCGGCGAAGATGGTGAGTGTCCGACCTGCAGCCGCCCGCTGGGTGGAAGCCTGCACACGGTGGTCGAGCATTTGGACGAGATGCTCGAGACTGTGAACGTCGACGGCAACTACTACAAGGCGCGCGTCGAGCAGCTGGAGCAGATGCCGGAAGACGTGCAGCAGCTTGACGAGAAGCGGCGCACTTTGATGCAGGAGGTGGGCACGCTCGAGCGTCGGCTCGCGAAGGTGCAGCTTGCGGTCCAGGAGCTGGGGACGATTGTTCGCGATATTGCCGCGAAGCAACAGCGTCAGGTACAAATGCAACGCGACATCGCCCGGATCCCGGCTGGGTACGATCCTGCTCGCCACGCCGACGTCATCGCGGAGGTCGATCGACTGACTCCGATGGAAGCGGAGGCGGCGCGATTCCAGGCGATGCTCGAGCGTGAGCCGCAGCTGAAACTCGAGCAGACGCGAATTGCGCAGGAGATCATGCGCGTGCAGTCAACCCTCGGAACGCTGCGCACACGTCGCGCTCAGATCTCGTTTACCGAAAAGGATTTCAATGAGCTCAAAGCGGATTACGATCGCGTCCGTATGGAGCTGCAGGAGTCCAAGGTTGCCGCCGCTCGCGCGCAGGAGCAGGTGTCGAGTGCGACGGCTGCGATGGCGGCTGCACAGGAAGCAGCCGAGGACTTGAAGAAAAAGGTCGCCGAGTTGGATGTGCTTCAGACCGATCGGCGGTTGCACGACGAGCTCGATCGCGCGTTTTCCGATCTTCGCACCGATCTGAACTATCAGCTGCGGCCGGAGCTGTCGGAGCTCGCCAGCGCGTTCCTGAGTGAGCTTACCGATGCCCGCTACACCGAGATGGAGCTGGACGACCAGTACAACATCGTGATACTCGAAGATGGAATTCCGAAACCCGTCCTGTCCGGTGGTGAAGAGGATCTCGCGAATCTCGTGCTGCGGCTCGCGATCTCGCAGATGATCGCGGAACGCGCCGGTCAGAGTTTTTCGCTGCTGATTCTTGACGAAGTGTTCGGGTCACTCGACGAGGCAAGGCGTTTCAACGTCGTCGAGCTGCTGCGCGGACTACAGGATCGGTTCGAGCAGGTAATCTTGATCACCCACATCGAGCCGGTGCGCGAAGGGGTGGACCGCGTGATCAGCGTGCGTTACGACGCAGACCGAGGTTGCTCGATAGTGACAGAGAGCGAGGGCGGGGGGGCCGAGATTGGGGTCGGTGAAGAAGTCGAGCCGATGACGGCCGAACGCGGCCCGAGGGTGCGTTCGCGATTGCCGGAAGAATCCCTCGAGGCCGGAGCCGCGTGATGGCGTTTGCTCGTAACTGGAGACACGCCTGGGTTTCGGAGACGCCCGAACGCGCCAGCGTCCGCGAGATTCCGTCGCTCAACGCGGTTTTCAGCGAGGCGTTCACCGAGCGTTATCGCAAAGATGGAATGGTGGGTGTTCGCGTACCTCACCTCAATCCGGCAGTATGGAAATTCGCTATCACTGATGCCGAAGAAGGCGCGATGATCTGGCGCAATGCGCGCGACGGAATCGCGGCGTTCAACATGGTCCATCGCTCTGGTGTCGAAGGTTGGATGGGCCCACTGGCTGTCCATCCTGACTATCAGGGTCAAGGCATCGGCAAAATGATCGTGTCCTCTGGGGTTGAGTGGCTCAAAGCTAAAGGAGCGAAAGTGATTGGGCTGGAGACGATGCCGCGCACGATGGACAACGTCGGCTTCTACTCCACCCTTGGTTTCACCCCAGGTCATTTGACGGTGACGGTGACGCTCGAGGCTGCGCGAGCGGGAATTCAATCGACGACGATGTCGTCGCTGAATCCGCACGAGCGGGAGCTGGCGCTACGGCAGTGCCGCGTTCTGCTCGAGCAGCTCGCGCCCGGCTACGACTACACACGCGAGATCGTTCTCACCGCGCAGCATCAGCTCGGCGACACGGTATTCATGCGAAAGGGTAATGACGTCGTGTCGTTTGCCGTCTGTCATTCAGTGCCGCTTGTGGAAGGCCGTTCGACCGAAGAAATGCGGGTGCTGAAGATGGTGGCCAAGAGCGAGGCGGATTTCGATCAACTGGTGACACAGCTCTGCGCGTATGCGCGGGTAAAATCAGCCCGTCGTGTCGCGATTAGGGTGCAAGGGCAATACAGTGATGTCTATCGCCGCATGATGACTCGCGGCGCCAGAGTGAGATGGACCGATCTGAGAATGTCGGTGCACGAGTACGCGGAAACGCGGCCGGCGAATGGCGGGGTCGTGCTGTCGAACTGGGAGATTTGAGCGAGCGCTGGCGCTCGATTGATGCGACTGAGCGGCGAGTTTTCCCCGATGCTGCAAAATGTCCGGCTCGCATACACTTCGCATTCCCGCCTCACATTTGGGGAGGCGTCCAGAGCCGGAACGACGGCTGCGACTGCTCGAGCAAGTTCGCGCCAAGCTGAAAACGCGCCACTACAGCCAGCGAACTGAAGAAGCATATTGCGATTGGATTCGACGATTCGTGCTGTTCCACGACCGTCAACATCCCTCGACAATGGGCGAGAAGGAGATTGCTGCATTCCTCACCGATCTCGCCACGGTGCGGAACGTGAGCGCGTCGACTCAGAACCAGGCATTGCACGCTCTCCTGTTTCTGTATCGACAGGTACTCGGCCGGAATGTTGGGCTGGTCGCTGATATCACGGCGGCTAAGCGGGGTCGACGACTGCCGAC
Source organism: Gemmatimonadaceae bacterium (assembly GCA_036390195.1). GTDB lineage: Bacteria > Gemmatimonadota > Gemmatimonadetes > Gemmatimonadales > Gemmatimonadaceae > UBA4720. Next base: position 963 of record DASWCI010000022.1, on the reverse strand, counting down.
GGTTCTCTTCATCAGCGAAGTCCGATCTATCCTTTTGCGGATGCGGGGCGTTCCGCGGCTCTGCGCCAGCCTGATGTATGGAAGCGGATTGAGAGTATCCGAGTGTGTCCGGCTGCGAGTGAAGGACATCGACTTCGAGCGCGCGGAGATCCTGGTGCGCTGCGGCAAGGGCGATAGGGACCGGAGAGTTCCTTTGCCGAGGATGGCGGTAGCTGCGCTAAGGGTGCATCTTGAGCGAACGCGTCGTCGGTTCGACCGCGACCTCCGCGCAGGTGTGAGTGCCCCGCCTCTGCCGAACGCACTCGCACGGACGCTGCCGAGCGCCAGTCGCGACTGGGGCTGGCAGTATGTGTTTCCGGCTGCTCGGGTCTACACCGAGAAAGAATCGGGTAAGCGCCGGCGGCACCATTTGCACGAGACGGCAATCCAGCGCGCGTTTACCGCTGCTGTGCGCTCGAGTGGGATAAGCAAGCGCGCCACCTGCCATTCGCTTCGCCATTCTTTCGCGACCCATCTGTTGGAGAATAGGGCAGACATTCGAACGATTCAGGAGCTCCTCGGCCACACGAGTCTCCAGACGACGATGATCTATACTCACGTTCTCAATCGTGGCGGACTCGGGGTCCAGAGTCCCGCGGACAAGTTATGACGTGGATCTCGGGCGGCGATGGAGACGACGCTGGTGCCCATGATGGCTCGTACACCTCTCCCGCTAATCAGCGCATTATTAGACTGCGAGTGTTTCGCAAGCTTTCGTGCTCTCCCGTGAAACCTCGTGCAGCATAAGCCTATTATCCGCAGCAACTTGCCTTCCTCATATCCGCTCGGGAGAAATTGCATCACTGCAAGGGCTTGCAGCCTTTGCGTTTTCTCCGCAGCATAAGTCGGCAGTCTAATTACTAGTTAGGCGGCTTCTCAGCATCGCGAAACTTGACGATATGTACGTCGTACGTACATTTCTAG
>DASWCI010000021.1:0-3692 GCA_036390195.1 Gemmatimonadaceae bacterium | reverse complement strand
TACCCGAGGGGCTTCTGATTCGGCCGCACCGGCGAGGGGTCCCGGAAAAGATCTCTCACCGCGGTGCGCACCAGACCCTGCCGGAGAACTCTATCCCCGCTTTTCTCCGGGCGATCGAGCTCGGAGCGGACGCCATCGAGCTGGACGTACACGCGACGAGAGATGGCGTCGTCGTCGTCCACCATGACGAGGTTGTCAATGCGCCCGGAGCGCCGGTCGCGGTAATAGCCGATCTATGCGCATCAGAGATCAGAAAATTTCCGCTTGCTCATGGTGTCGAAATTCCAACGCTCGACGCAGTGCTCAATGCCATCGGTGATCGAGCAAAACTGTACGTCGAGATAAAGGCACCGAGCATTGAGCCTCTCGTCGTCCGGTGCGTCCGGGAGTCAGGGACGAACTGCGCGATACACTCTTTCGACCATCGCATCGTCAAAACAGTCAAGAGCATTTTTCCGGCGATTCCAACTGGAGTGCTCGAAGTCGCACGTCGTGTCGATCCAGTCGCATCGCTCGTCGCGGCTGGCGCACAGGATCTCTGGCAGGAGGTGACGTTCATCGATGAAGACCTCGTCGCACGCGTCCATTCCATCGATGCGCGGGTGATCGCCTGGACATCCGACAGCGCCGACCAATGGAAAACCCTGAACCAGATCGGCGTCGACGGAATCTGCACTGATCGCATCGCAGAACTCGCCACGTTCGGCTGGTAAGTGCGCTAGTTTATTGCGACCCAAGCCCTTCTTCGGAGGAAGTTCCTTCACATGCGAGTCTTTTTCTGTCTTCTGCTGTTAGGAGCGGCCGGATGCGCGTCGGGTCCATCGCAGAGGAGTACTTCACCTACACCAGCGCGCGATTCAGCGCAGGCTGACTTTGGTCGCGGCCTCACATCCACTCCCAACGCCGATCCGTTTCCAAGCACGTACGTTCCTTTCCCGTCACGGACAACTGTCATTCGCAACGTCAATATTCTCACTGCAGCGGGCCCGCTGATTCGGAAGGGCGCAATTCTGATGCAGAACGGGAAGATTGCTGCGGTCGGCGCGAGCGTTAATGCGCCGGCAGATGCACTCGTGATTGATGGTGCCGGAAAATACGTCACTCCAGGCATCATTGACGACCATTCGCATCTGGGTGTCTATGCAGCACCCGGCGGTAACGCACTGAGCGATGGCAACGAGGCGACAAGCCCGACGACTCCTCAGGTGTGGGCCGAGCATTCCGTTTGGCCGCAGGACCCGCAGTTCCCACGCAACCTCGCCGGCGGCGTGACGACGCTGCAGGTGCTTCCAGGTTCCGCGAATCTCATCGGGGGTCGGAGCGTTGTTCTGAAGGTCGTACCCGGTCGCACTGTTCAGGCAATGAAGTTTCCCGGAGCCAAGTACGGGCTCAAGATGGCCTGCGGCGAGAATCCAAAGAGGGTGTACGGTCAGCGCGGAGGACCTTCAACGAGGATGGGCAACGTCGCGGGCTATCGTGCTGCCTGGATCAGGGCTCAGGACTACAGGCGCAAATGGGACAAATGGAACGCCGATCACAAGGGCGATCCGCCGACGCGCGACCTCGGACTCGAAACGCTCGCTGAGGTGCTACGCGGAAACATGCTCGTGCACAACCACTGCTATCGCGCCGACGAGATGGCGCAAATGATCGACATCGCGCACGAGTTTGGATACAAGATTCGATCCTTCCACCACGGTGTGGAGGCGTACAAGATCGCCGATCTGCTGGCGAAAGAAGGGATTTCCGGTTCACTGTGGGCTGACTGGGGCAGCTTCAAAATGGAGGCTGTCGACGCGGTGAAGGCGAACCTCGCGCTGGTCGATCACGCCGGGGCGCGCGCGATTGTGCACTCTGACGATCCTTCCGGCTCGCAGCGGCTGAACCAGGAAGCGGCAAAGGCGATGGAAGCGGGCGCCGAGATTGGAATGCCGGTGAGCGAAGAACAGGCAATCAAGTGGCTCACCATCAACCCGGCGTGGGCACTCGGTCTCGACGACAGGATTGGATCGCTCGAAGTCGGGAAAAACGCTGACGTGGTGTTATGGACTGGCGATCCGTTCAGTGTTTACTCGAAACCGGAGAAGGTTTGGGTAGACGGAGCTCTCCTCTATGATCGGCTCGACCCGTCCGAACAATGGCGTACTGATTTCGAGCTCGGCTTTGTACCGCTCAACCGGAATTAATCGATGATCCCATACAGAATTTTTTCTCGGCTCGTCGTCGCGATGATAGTGACGGCGACGATCGGAACAACTACGGCAGCGCAAACGATCGCAATCACCGGCGGCAAGGTGTACCCGGTAAGCGGACCGCCGATCGAGAACGGAACGGTCATAATCTCCAACGGCAAAATCACCGCTGTTGGTGTTAACGTGCCGATCCCTGCCGGCGCGCAGCGCATTGACGCCGGCGGCAAAATCGTGACACCAGGCTTCGTCAACTCTTCGACGCAGCTAGGAGTTCAGGAAGTCTCGGCGGTAAACGATACGCGCGACATGAGCGCACGCGGCAGGGACAACATCGCAGCCGCTTTCACAGTTTGGGAGGGACTGAATCCGAATTCGGTGATGCTCGCACCGGCACGCCAAGAAGGCATTACCAGCTTCGTGGTCATTCCAACGGGCGGACTTGTCGCGGGTCAAGCTGCTCTGGCAGACGTCGTTCCCGGAACGACCACGGATATGATCATCAGGGCGCCGGTGGCGATGGTCGCCGAAGTTGGGAATCCGCTGTCAGTCGGACTCAGCTCTCGCGGAGAGATCATCGTGAAGCTGCGCGAACTGCTCGAGGACACGAAATTCTTTCGAACCCACCGTGACGCGTTCGATCGCGCGCAATCACGCCCTTTCGCGGCTAGCAGACTCGACTTGCAGGCGATGATCCCAGTGATAGAAGGACGCCTGCCGTTGCTGATTACCGTCGATCGCGCATCCGACATCGACGCCGCGATGCGCCTCTCCCACGATTACAACGTCAAGCTCATAATCGGCGGCGGCGCGGAAGCGTGGATGATGGCGGACAAGCTTGCGGCTGCACGCATTCCGGTTTTGACTGGCGCGATGAACAACATACCAGCAGGGTTCGCCGCACTTGGGCAGCGCCAGGAAAACGCCGGGCTGCTGCGCAAGGCAGGGGTTCAGGTAGCGCTCATCGGCAATGCGGGTGGAGGAGATGAGGAAGCATTCAACGTCCGCAACCTGAAACAGGAAGCGGGAAACGCCGTCTCCTACGGCATGACGTGGGACGACGCATTGCGCGCCGTCACGCTCGCGCCGGCTGAATTCTTCGGTGCGGCCGATCGCATCGGGTCACTTCAGCCCGGACGCGAGGGAAACGTAGTCGTCTGGAGCGGCGATCCATTCGAGTTTACCACTCGCGCTGAGCACGTTTTCGTCCGCGGACGCGAATACAAAGAAAAGACTCGGCAGGACCTGCTGATCGAGCGCTACCGGAATTTGCCGGGCACTCATAACGCTCCGCTTCCAGAGTGAGCCGACCTCGCGACTGATATGAGTGAAGGGCCGCGATCTTGATGACGCGGCCCTTTTTGATTGCAGGCGAGTTCGGGCGTTGTGCGAGGCACGTCGTCCATTGCGGCCATTCGCCGGTTTAGCTCGGGGAACTCGGGTAGGTGTCGTTCGCCCCCGCAGCGCTGCCGCCCGCGCTCGCACCGGATGACGGGCGCGACG
>DASWCI010000020.1:0-3003 GCA_036390195.1 Gemmatimonadaceae bacterium | reverse complement strand
ACTCGACGCGCACTCAGTCCGGGTATCGATGGACCGACATACGCGATTCGATCTCCAACCGTCGCGACGGTGCCGCGATACCACGGATTACCGGTGCCGTCGACGACGCGAGCGTTGGTGATAAGAATGTCGTAGCGCGTCCCGGCCGGACCACGCGGAACGGATGCGCACGCCACAGTGAGTATGATCGCTAGAGCAGAGACGACTCTGTTGATTCGCATTCGTCTGTTGTGGTGTTGGGGTTCAGCACGTAGCCCTCAGCCGGAAAGCCCACCGCCCCCAGCCGGTAGTCTTCAGTTGCCGTTGAAAGGCTAGGAGATTTTCTGCGTCTTCTTCCTCAGAAAATCCATCAGAATAAACTGACCAAGAGTCATCGTATTGGTGAAGTACGCCTTTCCCTTGCTGATCTCCGAGACCCGCTTCACGAACTCCACCAGCGCCCGATCGCGCGCGAGCATGAACGTGTTGATGAGGATACCGGCGCGTCGACAGTTCGCCACCTCGCGCAACGTCGTCGCGATAACGGTGCTGTCGAGACCCATCGAGTTTTTGTAAATCTGTCCGTTCGGCATCGTCATCGCGCTCGGCTTGCCGTCGGTAATCATCACGATCTGCCGCATGTCCTTCTTCTGCGCCATGAGAAGTCGGCGCGCCAGCTTGAGTCCTTCCGCTGTATTCGTGTGATACGGACCGACCTGCGCCTGTGGCAGTGTCGACAGCGGAATCTCCTCGGCGGAATCGTGGAACAGGACCACCTGCAACGTATCACCGGGAAACTGGGTGCGAATCAGATGCGTTAGCGCCAGCGCAACTTTCTTCGCCGGAGTGAAGCGGTCCTCGCCGTAGAGAATCATCGAGTGGGACGTATCGAGCATCAGCACCGTAGCGCACGACGAGCGATACTCGGCCTGTCGCACCATGAGATCGCTGTAATCGAGATCCATCGGGACGTCGAGGGAGCCTGTACGCGCTAACGAGTTTTTCAGCGTCTCGTTCACATCCATGTTGAGCACGTCACCGAACTCGTACTGTTTGCTATAGCCGTCCGCTTCGATACCAGTCGCCAAATGCGGTGTATCGTGAGAGCCAAAGCTGGATTTGCCGAGCGAGCTGAGGATGTGCCGAAGGCTCTTGTAGCCGAGGAAGTCGATTCCTTTGTCGGTGAGATTGAACTGGACGCTCTTCGACGCCGCTTGCGCGATACTTCCACGACCCGTGACTGGCTGATGACCGGCGGGCATCTGAGGCGGCGCCTGTAAATTCAGATATCCTTCGGCGGCAAGCTTCTGGACCAATCTGTCGAGCAGCTCGCTCAACTTTTCCTGCGATTCCTTGGTTCCGTCACCGCGAAGCGCTTCGAGAAGCTCGGGTGTGAATTGACCGCTTTCGATCAGTGCATCGAGGATTGCCTGACGTAATGCTTCGACGGATCGATCGGGCTCTGAATCGAAATCGTCGAAGTACGGATTGAAACTCTGTCCGCCCGCAAACCCCGATTGCAGCAGAAAATCCGCGAGCTTGTCCAGCAACGCCTGAAGATCGACCGCATCAGCAGCTTCCGGGCTGAACTTCGAGTAGGTGTGGAAGCGCATGACTCAAACATACAGCCGGGGCACGCAGCGTGTATAATCAGCGCTGAATGGCTCACCCCCACCCCCGCCCGACGCCAGCGCGCGCGCGTGCGCGACCGATCAATCCGTTTAGAACGCTGCAGGTCCACCGGAATTTCAGGCTGTTCTGGACGGGCCAGACCGTTTCGCTCATCGGAACGTGGATGCAGCAGGTGGGGCAGGGATGGCTGGCGCTCGAGCTGACCAACAGCGCTTTTCTCGTCGGCGTCGTCGCCGCAGCGGGAAGTTTTCCGGTTCTCTTATTGTCGCTCTACGGCGGAGTCATCGCTGATCGGCACAGCAAGCTCCGGATCGTAGTCATCTGCCAGACACTGTTGCTCGTCGAGGCTGCGACGCTGTGGTGGTTTACCTGGAGTGGTCACATCAACTTCCAGTGGCTGCTCACCCTCACGACATTGGGCGGCGTAATCTCGGCGTTCGAAATACCTGCCCGGCAATCACTCATCGTCGAGTTGGTGTCGCGCGAAGATCTCGTCGACGCCATCGCGCTGAATTCCGGCGGATTCAATCTCGCGCGCATTATCGGGCCATCGATCGCCGCGATCGTCCTCGCCAAGCTCGGACTTTCCTGGTGCTTCGGAGTAAATGCGCTCAGCTACCTCGCCGTCCTCGGGAATCTCGCGCGCGTCAGACTGCCGGCGTGGACGCCCGTGCAGCATCTGGTGTCGCCATACGAGGAGCTCAAGCAGGGGCTCCGCTACATCCCCAGCTCGCGATCAGTGGCAGGATTGATGGGAGTGATCGGTGTTTACTCGATCTTCGGCTTCCAGTACCTGTCGATGATGCCAGTTATTGCGCGGGACGTACTGCACACCGGAGCGAGCGGATACGGATTCCTTCTCACGTTCGTAGGAATTGGCGCTCTGACGGGGGCGCTATCGCTTGCTGGTCTCGGTGGTCGGATACGTCGCGGTCGATTATTCAACGCGACTGCGTACGCGTTCGCGGGACTGACGATTCTGTTCTCGCTGATGCGCTCCATTCATCTCGCCGCGTTCGTGCTACTCTTTCTTGGTCTTACGATGCTGGTCAACGGCGCGCTGGCGAATGGAATCCTTCAATCCGTCGTCCCCGACGAGCTGCGCGGGCGGGTGATGGCGACTTACGTGTTCGTTTACGTTGGATTCACGCCGATCGGATCATTCATTGCTGGCGCGACGGCGCGATTCTTCGGCGTGCAGTGGGCGATTTTCAGCGGTGGCCTCGTAATGCTGCTCTACGCGATGTGGGCGTTCTGGAAGTACCCGGAGATTCGCGCGGTGTAGATCAACCGAGTGCCCGCGAAACATGAAAAACACCGCCCCTACGATGCATAGGCCGGCCCACAGAAAATCCAGTCGCGGCGCCTGCCGCATGTAGAAAACCGCGAACG
>DASWCI010000019.1:0-6006 GCA_036390195.1 Gemmatimonadaceae bacterium | reverse complement strand
ACAAGCTCGGCGTCATTGGTGAACTGAGCTGCACCATCGGCTCATGTGAGACTGTCAACACAAGCAAGTGGTCGCGTTTCCTCGGACTGCCCGTCGCGGCCTGGGGTCTGCTTTTCTATATCGACGTGTTTCTGATCGCTTTCGTCGGAACACTCGAGAGGTTTGAAGACGAGCCGATCATCTCGCTCGTGATCGTTGCCGAAGCAGCGGTAGGTGTGCTCTTCTCGGCCTGGCTCACTTATCTCGAGCTGGCCGTGATTCACGCGATATGCGTTTGGTGCGTGATGTCTGCTCTGATTGTCACGGCTATACTCGGTGTTGGCATCGCGGATTATAGGGAAAGCCGCGTACCCGAAGCCCTCTAGTCCAAAAGGTGGCAGGTGGGAGAGGGGCACAGAGGCGCAGTTGTCAGTTTATCCGGCGCCCTCTAGAGTGGCGTGACACCGCCTAGACGGCGGTATAACAGCTCAAAACTGAGCTTTCTGAGCATTCTCTCCCACCTGCCACGTTTAGGACTAAGGGTGGGTTCGAAGCTTGTCGATCTCTATGCCGAGACCTACGCTCTTTTGATGTCTCCTGCGCGAGACGCCTCATCTAGCCTCAGCCTCGGCTTGTTTTCCGCGGCCAGGTCCTCGCCTTCGCGTTGCATCCGCCGCCGGAACGGCACCAGGTCCCTGCCCAAATGCACCAGAGCCCGAGTGGCCACGGTGCTCGCGAGCGGCTCCGGTATTCCCATTACGCGGATGTAAGTATCGATTGCGCGGTCAAATGAAAGATCTTCCGCCAAGGTATCGACGAACATGAGCGCGTTGTCGACGTGACCACGAATGATCGTCTCTTCGGCTCGCGCCTGAGACAGGCGCAGTCGCCGCTCGGCGTTCGGGTTTAGCTTGCGGCCGAAGATCGATTCAGGAAACAGATTGCGAAGGGCCATTTAACCTTCCGTCGTTGACTGTGATTGGGATGTTAGGCAGGGAGCGTACCATCGGATAGGGCTTGCGGAACGGTGGCGCGGCAAGAACCCCGCACCTGCAACTGAACGGTGCGATGCTGGGAAAGTCAACTGAACGGGCGGGAGGTGTCAGCGTAGCAGGTGCCAGGCGAGAGGTTACGAGGACGGGACGCATCTATTGCCATACGGCACAGGCAGTTGCTTGTGCCCTAAGGGCGCCGATGACGTCCCGACGTAGTGACCTAACGCCTCTTGCCTGTGCCGCTGGCGCCTCCCGCCCGTTCAGTTGCACTAGGACCAGGATGCAAAGCGGCCCGGAAGCGATCTTCCGGGCCGCTTTGCTACGAGCAAGTCGTTCGTTACGGCGCGACCACGATGATTTGATTCTGAGTTTCGGTTCCGGTGGTGATCGTCAACCCGCCGGGCAGCAGTGCCGGCTTGAATCCGCTGGCCGCCGGAGGCGTTGCGCGCAGCACGTAGGTTCCGGGAAGCAGAAACGCAATGCGGAAGTTCCCGTTCGCGTCGGTGCTGGTGCTGCGAACGATGTGGGTTGGATCGGCGTCATTGAGTAGCGACCCCGCTGTCAGAACTTCAACGGTTGCACCAGGAACCGCCGCGCCGGTCGCGCTGTTCGCATGAACGGAGCCGGTCACACTGCCGGTGATGTCCTGCGCCACGGCACGAACGACAGGTCTGAAGATGAAGCCGTTTCGAGCGTTGTTCCCGCGCACGACGAAGCTCCGACCAATGTCGAAGTCCAGGGTCATCACCGATCCGTTTTCCGTGAGCTGGATAGGCTCGTCAAGGTTGATCTTGATCCCCGAATGACCAGCACTCGGGAACTGAATTGCCGGCGTGGTGCCGTCCTTGAACGTGATCGACGATTTGCTTGGATCGATGATCAGGCGGAAGCCGTTGTAGGTTCCGGTAGCGAGAGTGGTCGCGCCAAGATTCGTGGTTTTTCCGCCCGCAAGATCTAGCAGGTTGATGAGGGCGTTGGGAGTGGCAACGGTAGTCCATCCCCCTTGATTGGCTTCGTCGGCCGCTTCCGCGTCGGTGGGCTCCGCCGTTCTGGCGTCGACGCGCACGACGAAAACATCAACGCTGGCGACGTCCGAAAATGGAAATGGCATGTCGGTAAGGCGAACGGTGAGCAGCCCCGTGCCAGTGCCTGATGAATCGCTGCACGCGGCGAACGCAACTGTGGCGATCACAAAAGCCGCGAAGAGTCGAATGGTCTTATTCATCTCTAATATCTCCTGCAGGAATGCGTTAACGATCTAGGTTGGGTTTGGAATTCGCGCGCAGAGTGCGGTCCTAATAGCGTAGACTCGGCCAGCCAAAGCCGGGGTCACAGCTCATCAGTGCCAAACGAACGGCGCGTGATGCAAAGGAGCGGAGATGTTAGAAGAAAAAAAAGGGACGGCGAAAGGGCCGTCCCCGTTGACGCTTGTCCCGACCTTACTTTTTCGGCGGCGGGCGATGCGAGCGACCTGGATTGGATTTCGCTCCGGCGTTTCCAGGTATTCCAGCAGGAGGTCCGGCTGTGGCCGGCCGTCCGGCTGACGCAGGCCTGTGGCTCTGGCCAAAGTCGCGGCCAGTGGAGCTGGGGCGGTTCGCCTGCCCGGCGAGCGCCTGCGCAGGGAGCTCACCAGGCATGCTCTCCAGGTCCGAATCGGATGCACGATTCGCAAGGCGTGCGAGGACGCGCTGTAACGCCTCACTCGAGCTCAAGCCGTGGTCGGTCAGCGCGCCAATCACAAAGAGGGGCACCGCGAGCGAACGCCCGGAAGGTGCGCTCTTCGCAAGCAAGCTTACCGCCGCACCATCGACGCCTTTGCGTATTGCTTCCGCGCCTGCTTCGATCTCAGCTCCGGCGGGGGCCGATGGACGACCGTTCACAAGCGCCGCTCTGGCAATCTCCATTCGTGCGGCCTGCTCATTTACAGAGCGCTCGATGTTGCTCGGGTCGACACCCTTCGCGGCAAATTTCAGCGCGCGATTCTCGAGTGCTTCGGCGGGAAGTTGTCTCGCCCTCGCAGCCGCGATTCGCGCAAGGACGCGCTGAGCAACATCCGCCGGCAACACCTCTCTAAGGCGTGCCGAAGGATCTTTCGCAGGAACCTGGGCAATCGAGCCGTGCGCGGTTAGTACGATTGCCAGCAGCACAACGGCGAAGCTTCGAGTGTGGCTCATATTCGAGTGTGGCTCATATATGTATCATCTCCCGAAGGGAGTGATCTGCGTTCTCGCAATAAACATGGTTATGGCTGTCTAACGGGTGCGCCATATTAGATAGACTCTGCAAATGGACCTTAAGGTCACATTTGAGGGGTTTACTCGATGACCAGCAACCCAACCGTCCCTCCGAACTCGTCGACCATCGAGAGAAGACCCGGCGGCACGAGCCACTGCCCCCCGTTTACCCTGACGTTCATCTGATAGTTTCCGCGTTTGAGTGGGAGCGTAACCGACCACCAATCTTCCTCCATTCGCTCGAGCCGCAGTGGCGTCCAATTCGTAAAATCTCCACTCACTTCCACGTCGCTGGCTCTCGGCGCATTCACTCGCAGCTTCACCGAGTCCGCGACGATTCGCTGCGCGGTGAAGCCTGTCACAGTCGGAGCGACAGCAGGGGCGAGGTCGGCCGGCGGAGGTCCCAGTGTCACTTGCGTGTTTGACGACGGAGTCGAGCGCCGCACCCCCGACCAACGCAAACTCACTGACACGAACCGACCACCAGGAAATCCCTGGGTTGGATCGATTGGATAAGTTCCTCCACCCCCAACCACGGCTAATCGCGGAGTCACCCAGTACGCGGCGCTCACGCTGGCCCACGATCTCGCGTTGCCGCCCAACATCGTGAGCTGATCTCCAATTCGGAAACCGAGCAGCGCCCCAAGATCCAATGTGCTCCCCCGCTTCCATGATAGAGAGGCCTGCGCGTCCGCGTATTTGATCGAATCGCTGACAATCGTCGGACTGATGCTGAGCAACGCACTTTTCAGTTCTGACCCGAGAGCAATGCCCGCCTCTCCGAGCAGGATCTTTCGCCAGGCGACAGCGTCGTACGTTCGACCGCCGCCGAGCCCGAGGAAAAGCTCTCCGTTCGGACGAACGAAATGAACGCGACCGTTCGCGATGACTTCGCCTGTTCGCGTTCCGTCATTGTGGCTGCTGCCGCCCGCGAATCCACCGATCTCGCCGAGGAATCCAGGGCTGGTCTGAAGGAAGCGCGAAGCGGATACGGTGCCTTGCGTACTCCACCCGCCGGATGTGAACTGCGAGTAGGTACCTGTCGCTTCGGCGAACGCCGAGCCCCAGTCGACGAGTGCGTGCGGCGTAATTGTAGCTGCGCCGGTACTGAGAGTATCTGCGTAACGGAGGGCGGCTCCGCCCACATCGATACTGCTTTCGACTCTTTGCGCGTGACTTGCTCGTGCCACAAAGAGGACCGCCGTGAGCGCTCCTCTAAAGCTTGCAACGATTGAGGGTCTTACAGCTTTCAAATACCCGCGCGGGTAACAGTTGCGGCACGACCGCCTGGTTTACGTCGCGCTGTTCCCTGCGGGTCCGACCCGAATCACAGAGCTTTCGGTGCCAAAGTCGTCGGAGCTCTTTACAGCGAGCGGATCCGCTACCCAACGCGAGCCGTTGATAATAAAAGCATACTCGTGCCGTCCTGGCGAGAGGGGGACGGAGACAGCCCAGACCCCCGGCGCTCCCGACCGTTTCAGTTGCGTACTTCCCCTCGCCCACTCGTTGAAGTCTCCGACGAGCTCTACGCGTTCGGCCTTGGGGTCGACGAAAACAAAGCGTACGAGCTGCACGGTGTCAGCCCGGACAGAAGCAGCAGCGCGCGATGCCCCTTGCGAGCGCGCCGAGATTCGCGCGCCGACCGCGACGCTCGAGACGGCAATCACTGCGGTAATGCCGGCAGCGAGTGCGAGACCTGTGAGGGGTGTAAGGCGGAAGACGCGTTCCGTGCGCCACCACGACCCGGACAAAGGTCGCTTTGGATATAGGGCTGTTCCTTCCGCGAGCACTTTCTCCATCACTCGCTTCTCGAACGATGGATGAACGTGTTCGGGGGTGCGCAGTGGAGCGGCAACCCGCTCACCAAATGCGTCGTTCTTGTCGACCGCGCCCTCGTCGTAATTCTCAGCCATGATAAACCCCTTCAAGTAGATCGCGAAGCCCGTCGCAGGCCCGCTTCACCCTCATCTTCAACGCCGACACGCTGACGCCTGTTATTCCCGCCATCTCGTCGTACGTCAACTCTTCGACGTACTTGAGAAGAAATGCTTCCCGCTGATCCGCCGGCAACATGCCCAGTGCCTGCTCAATGTGCCAACTGACGTCAGACTCGTTCTCGACTTCCGTACTTGGTGCGACCGCTCGCTCGATCGCGTTCGGCGCCGGAGTAAAGCGAAGTTCGCGGCGGCGCTGTCGCGACGCGTAGGTCCTGCACTCGTTGACGACGATTTGGTAAAGCCAACCTCCGAAACGCTCAGGGTCCCGACAGCTGCGCAAGCCCCGGAAGGCCCGCATGAAAGCAGACTGCAGCGCATCATCTGCGTCGACCCGGGATCCAAGCATTCGCACGGCAAACCGAGCGCAGGTGTCCTGATAGCGCCGAATCAGCCCCGAGAAAGCCTCAATGTCCCCGGCAAGAACGGCGGAGATCAATTCCGCATCTGACGAGCCTTTCACAAGTGAATGACTCCTTTACACCATGCGCGGGTCACAAACCGGACACGGTAGGAAGTGTATCGGCAAAACTTGAGCGGAAAGGTAAACGGACGCAAAAGAGCCCGAGGTTTCCCTCGGGCCCATGATGCGTTCGAACAGCGCGACATCGGCCGGCTGGTCGAGGTTACTTAGACGCAGGTGATCACGCCGTTGACCATGCTGCAGGTCTTAGCAGACTGCGAGTGCGTAGCGGTCGCGCTCCATGAAGGCGGCGGGCCGGCAACGTTGGTCACGACAACCGTGACGTTCTGCGATGGGCTGAAGCCCTGAAGAGGAGCCGCAGTGGTCGCGGTTCCACCGAA
>DASWCI010000018.1:0-3393 GCA_036390195.1 Gemmatimonadaceae bacterium | reverse complement strand
AGTCCATCCGCCGAAAAAGCTCATTAGCGAGAACGTCGGACCGATCGACTGGTGTCGGTAGCCGACGACGCGCTGGTCGTAGCGATCGGGTGCACGCCACCGAACGTCGCTCGCAACCTGTTCGAGTTGGGCAGTGCGTTCTCGGCCGCCTGAGTCGAGGAGAACCAGCGACATCTCGCTTTCGATTCGCGCGCGATACGCCATCAGGCGGTTCGGAATCTGCGCATTTACCCGCGCGGCTTCCGCGAGAAGTGTGGCAAGGCCGGGCGACGAGTCGGCAACGGGCGCGGGGGTATTCACCTGCGCGAAGCCCGACCTGCCCGAAACTCCAAAGAGGAGGACGGAGAGAGCGAAGAAGCCATGGAGGCGAGTGTCTCTTACCATCGTTCTCAACATCATTACGAGAGCGCGCAGGGGGAAGGCCGATAGAGTGGGACTTTTCACATCGGCCCGCTGGGATGCCACTCTTTACAGAATCGGTCCCATCACTTCGATTCTTGGAATCGGTCCCCCCATTCGCGATCCTGCCGCAAATCTGTACGATCACCTTTCAATCCTCGTCGCCCAACAATGCTGAACAAACCGATCGCCCTGTCCGCGCTTCTTCTCGCTACCGCGTGCTCGACCGCGCCCGCGCCCAGCAATGGTCCAAGTCCCGACCGCACGGGCCAGGGACGATCGACTGACACGACCAGAGCGGGCGGTGACACGAGCCGAGCTGGTGCAAACGCTCCAGCGCAACCGCGCCCATACAACCGCGTCATCACGCGCGACGCAAAAACGCGCCGCGGCATGTTCGCGGTGCATAGGGTGAACGACAAACTCTATTTCGAGATCCCCAGAAAAGAGCTGAACAAGGACATGCTGCTCGTCGGACGTTTCACGCGCGCGGCGGCTTCGAATCCGCGACTGCCGGGCGGACAATTCGGCAGCTATGGCGGCGACCAGTTCGCGGAGCGGACTCTCAGGTGGGATCGAATCGGGAATCGCGTGATCCTGCGATCACCATCGTTCGCGATAGTCGCCGACACCAGTGCACCTGTCTACCGCGCGGTGCAAGCCGCCAACTATCCGCCCATCGTTGCAGTATTCAATGTTGAGACGTACGGGCCTGACAGCGCCGCGGTGGTCGACGTAACTCGGCTCTATACCACGAGCATTCCAGAGTTCGCAGCGATCCGTGGCAATCTCGACGACCGGCGCAGCTTCGTTGAGAACGCGCTCGCCTTCCCCGACAATGTCGAGGTCGAGGCAACGCAGACAGGAACCGTGAGCGCGACTCCTACGCCCGGTGGTGGCGGCGCTGGTCAAGGCGCCGGTCCTCAGCCGGCGCAGAGCGTGCTCGCTCACTGGAGTCTCGTGCGTCTTCCCGAGAAACCGATGATACCGAGGAGATTCGACGAGCGCGTCGGCTTCTTCTCAATTACGCAGGTGGATTTCGGGACGCCCGAGCAAAGGTCTGCGGATCGTTCGTACATAACGCGCTATCGACTGGAGAAAAAAGATCCCAACGCCGCTCTGTCCGAGCCGGTCAAGCCGATCATCTACTACGTCGATCCGGCGACGCCCGATCAGTGGAAGCCGTGGGTGAGAAAGGCGATTCTCGACTGGCAGCCTGCGTTCGAGGCTGCCGGATTCAAGAACGCCATCATCCCGATGGATCCGCCCGCGAACGATCCTGATTGGTCGCCGGAGGATGTGCGTCACACCGTCATTCGCTGGCTCCCCTCTACGATCGAGAACGCGGTCGGCCCGCATGTTCATGATCCGCGCACGGGTGAGATCCTCAATGGATCTGTGCGGATGTTCCACAACGTTCTCAATCTTCAGCGCGATTGGTACTTCACCCAGGCTTCACCCCTCGACCCGCGCGCACGCATGCTGCCGTTTCCGGACTCGCTGATGGGAAGGCTGCTCGAGTTCGTGGTCGCGCACGAGATCGGACACACCATCGGTCTTCGTCACGATCAGATCGGGAGCTCGACGTACCCGGCCGACAGCGTTCGAAGCGCGAGCTGGGTGCATCGGATGGGACATTCTCCATCGATCATGGACTACTCGCGCTTCAATTACGTCGCGCAGCCGGAAGACAACATCGCACTGGCGGATATCGTCCCAGGTGTTGGGCCCTATGACAAGTTCGCGATCATGTGGGGATACACTCCAATCCGTGGCGTGCGTAGCCCAGAGGAAGAGCGCCCGACGCTCGATCAATGGGCGCGGATGCAGGACACCATCCCGTGGTACCGCTTCTCCGAAAACAACGAAGGCGGATACGGCACTCTCAACGAGGCCGTCGGCGACGCCGACCCGGTCAGGTCCACCGCACTCGGCTTCAAGAATCTGCGTCGGGTCGTCACGTACATCTCCGCCGCAGCTACCAAACCGGGCGAAGACAACGACGACCTGAGGGAACTTTATGATCGCACGGTAGGACAGTGGGCGACGGAGGCCAATCACGTCGCGACTGTCATCGGTGGCGAGGCGGTGCAGTACAAGTCAGGGAGTCAGCCGGGCGCGGTGTACACGCCGTTGTCGCGCACCAGGCAGCAGGAAGCGATGCGCTTCATCAACGAGAACGTCTTCCAGACGCCATCATATTTGGTCCAGCCTGCGATTGCGAGGCGTATCGAGGCGGCGGGAATGATCACGCGCATCACGAACGCCCAGGCGCGAGTTCTGACGGGTCTGCTCAATGACGGAAGATTGAACAGACTGATCGAGAATGAAGCGCTCGCCGGCAACAAGGGAGATTCTTATTCGCTGGCGGCGATGCTGGACGATCTGAGGCGCGGCGTATGGACCGAGCTCTCGCAATCCCGCGTTTCAATCGATCCTTATCGGCGCACGCTCCAGAATCAGTTTCTGACGCAGATCAACGCCAAGCTGAATCCCCCTCCGGTCACCGCGACGCCCGCTCCGGCGTTTCCCGGATTTACTCCTCCCGCCCCGTTGCTGGAGGATGCGAGAAGTCAATTGAGGGGAGAGTTGGTCTCGCTGCGCGCGGAAATCCGTAGAGTGATACCGCGTGCCGCGGACCGAGAGACACGGTTGCACCTCGAGGCGGCCGATCACCAGATCGGCCAGATTCTCGAGCCGAAAAAATCGGACTAATTGCGCGGCGAATCGGGTCCGAATCGGCGCAGGGTTCTTTGCGGCACGAAAAAAACGGGGCCGGCATTAAGCCGTCCCCGTCTTTCTCTCTCGAACCTTTGAAACTTAGACGCAGGTAATAACGCCGTTGGTCATGTCGCAGGTCTTAGCAGACTGCGAGTGCGTAGCGGTCGCGCTCCATGAAGGCGGCGGGCCGGCAACGTTGGTCACGACAACCGTGACGTTCTGCGATGGGCTGAAGCCCTGAAGAGGAGCCGCAGTGGTCGCGGTTCCACCGAA
>DASWCI010000017.1:0-3017 GCA_036390195.1 Gemmatimonadaceae bacterium | reverse complement strand
AAGCTGATCGAGCCGCTGCGTGAGCTGTTCAAGGACGAAGTTCGGCAGGTAGGGCGCGAGCTCGGGCTTCCCGAAGAAATGGTTGCCAGGCATCCATTCCCCGGGCCCGGCCTGGCCATTCGCGTTCTCAGCGATGTCACGAAGGAAAAGCTCGATCTGCTGCGCGCTGCCGACGCCATTTATCTCGAGGAGATCCGAGAGGCGGGCCTGTACGACGAGATCTGGCAGGCGTTCTCGGTGCTGCTCCCGGTTCGAAGCGTCGGAGTGATGGGTGACCAGAGAACCTACGACAATGTGCTCGGACTTCGCGCGGTGACAAGTACAGACGGCATGACTGCAGACTGGTACCCGTTTCCGCACGACGTGCTCGCGCGGATATCGAGTCGGATCATCAATCAGATCAAGGGGATCAACCGGGTCGTGTACGACGTCAGCTCGAAACCGCCGGCGACTATCGAGTGGGAATAAACTGGAATCGGGTACACTTAGAAGTGACGCGTTGCGGGTTGCCGGAAGCACGGTTGCCTGTTCCCGGTTAACAACGGTGCGAACTTTTCCGGGTGGCGTCTACGGCACAATCAACTGCACTTGCTTTTCCCATTGACGGCGGGGCGACAAGTTCGCACCGCAGTTCACCGGCAACCGGGAACGATGCTACCGGCAACCCGGAACGCGTTACCTCTGGGCGGCGCTAGAGATTTTTTTCCTGAAGAAGCTGCATAAACTCCCGCGGCTCCTTGAGCTTCAGCAGCCTTTCCGGCACGTCTGGCTCTTTGCTGAACTGCGCGATCTTGCCGAGCACCGGCAGGTACTGGTTGGAAACTTCGAGCGGCGGGGCGACGATTAGGAAGAAGAAGTTCACCGGCTTGTCGTCGATCGCCTTGAAGTCGACACCCGCGCTCTTCCGTCCGAACGCAACGCGAAGTTTCGAGACGACGAGGGAGCGGCAGTGGGGAATCGCGATCGCGCGGCCGATTCCTGTCGAACCGAGATTCTCGCGTCGCTTCAACATCTTGAACAGCATCCCTTCCGATTTGTCGTCGAGGCCGAGGAGATCAATCAGCTCCTTGAGGATCTCGTCCTTGGCGGTTCCCTCGAGCTCCAGCTTGATCGCGTCTTCAGAAAAAAAATCGCGTAGTTCCATCAGCTCCTCAATATTGCCAGTTTGTGCGCGCGAAGGACGGAAGTTACGCGTGACCAGTGCGGGAGTCAAACTACGATGTTGCAAGCACTTGGGTGTCTCGCTTAGGTTGTACTATGATGCGATTTCCGTTCGCTGTCCGTGAGGACACGCCGCTCTATCTCGCACCGATGGCTGGTGTGTCGGAGTCTCCGTTTCGGAGGCTGTGCCGCCGGTTTGGCGCTGATGTCGTGGTCACCGAATTTCTGTCGGCAGAGGGAATTCGCCGCGAGAACGCGGCGACGCTCGACAAGCTGCGCTTTGGCGAGGATGAACGCCCGATCGGCGTCCAAATATTTGGCGCTGACCCCGTCGCGATGGGTGAGGCCGCTCGACTCGTGACCGATGTGTTCGAGCCCGAATTCATCGACATCAATTTCGGCTGTCCGGTAAAAAAGGTCGTCAGGCGCAACGGCGGGTCGGGCTGCCTCAAGGATCTTTCACTCGTCGACTCGGTGATCCGGTCTGTAGCATCGGGCACTCACTTGCCCGTAACGGTGAAGATTCGTAGCGGCTGGAGCGAGGAGACGCGTGATCCGGTCCAAATCGGGCTCCGATGCCAGGACGCCGGAGCAAAAGCGCTTGCGCTGCATCCTCGGACGCGGACGCAGATGTTCAGCGGCGACGCGCGATGGGAGGAGATCGCTGCCGTTGCAGATGCTTTGGAGATTCCTGTGATCGGCAACGGCGACATCAAGACTGCCGAAGATGCCGTCCGCATGCAGCGGGCGACGGGATGCGCAGCGATCATGATCGCGCGCGGATCGTTCGGTCAGCCGTGGATCTTCGACCAGACTCGCGCGTTGCTGGAAGGGAAACCCAAACCCGATGCCCCGCGGATCGAGCGCCGGTTCGAGATCGCGCTCGAGCACGCGCGGATGGCCGAAGCCTATGAAGCCGACCCACATGGCGCCGCCATCGAGTTCAGGAAGCACCTTGGCTGGTACGTAAAGGGCGTTCCTGGCTCGGCGGAACTGAGGCGAAAGCTGCACTCAGTAGTGAGCTTGGGCGAAGTCGAGGACGTCTTCGCGTCGTATCTCGCCAGCCCACGCTCCGACGAGGCAGCAGCGTTCGAGACATCATCAGTAGCCGCCTGAATTGCCGTCTGCCAACACCAGGTATACCAGAGGTTTAGCGCATCCGCTTCAACTACTTTCATAAGTCTAAATTTGTTGACTTCGGAGTCTCGACGGACTATACTTGTTGAACGGGGGCGACTGGCTTCGACGGGGTTAGTGAAGCTGTGGCCGCGTGCCCAGGTCCTCGGATCCTGGTAAAACCTCTGGGAATATTTTCAAACGCCAACAACAACTTGGCCCTGGCTGCTTAACTCTTCGGAGTTACTGCACCTGCCCTTAGAGAAGCCCTCCTGAGGCGGCTTTAAGGGTATCGAAAATTCGGGATAGTCGGCTGCTGCGTCTTCCGGTAGTCGGCGAAATCAAGAAAGACTTGTCCAGAAGTGGGCTGTCCACTGGCCAGCGGCTGGAGACCTCAATCGGTGGAATACGCACGTAGACGCTGTGGTCGATCTTGTCTCGGACCGGGGTTCGAATCCCCGCGCCTCCATCACCAAAGGAAAGGGCTGACGCGTGTCAGCCCTTTTTGTTTCCGGTCGAGACAAAGGTCGACGAGACAGTCAGCTGCAACCGAAAACTTGCTGGTTGCAGTTGCTGTTATGTCCTATCGCCGTACTCTCGAGAACTGGAATCCGATCTGTACTACGTCGACAATCGGCTTGCCATCGGAGCCACCAGTGCGAGCGGGCTCGAACCGCATAGCCGGGATCACTTTGCGGACGGCAGCTGTCAGCAGTGGGTTCGGAGAGTTCACCACTGCA
>DASWCI010000016.1:0-2211 GCA_036390195.1 Gemmatimonadaceae bacterium | reverse complement strand
GTTTTTTTCTGACATGCTCCTTCCACCAAGTCTATGCAACTACTAAATTTAACCCCTCTCGATGGCTTATTCGACCCACACGTCCTGGCGCTGACCTCCACGGCTTCGACTTCCCGCTTCGCGACGGCCAAGCGCACACATCTGGGCGGAGAGCTCAGACCGTCCCACGTCGGGGCCAAAGTCAAACTCGGCGGGTGGGTACACCGCACACGAAATCTGGGCGGGATCGTTTTCCTCGATCTTCGTGACCGGGCCGGGTTGGTTCAGGTTTCGTTCGACCCAAAGTGGACACCGGCTGCAGTGATCGAGCGCGCCGGCAAGCTTGGTCTCGAGACCGTCATTACGATGGATGGGGAAGTTGCTGCGCGTCCTCCGGAGATGAGGAACGCCGAGATGGAGACAGGCGACATCGAAGTCAGAGCGCGCGATTTCCAGATTGTTGGGCCGGCGGAGACTCCCGCGATTCCGGTTGCACGGGGGAAGGGAGAGAAACTTCCCGCGGAAGAGTTGCGGCTCAAGCACCGCAATCTCGATCTCCGTCGCTCGGAGTTACAGCGGAACCTGATTCTCCGCCACCGACTCCAGCAAGCGGCGCGTCGCTTTCTCGACGACCAGGGCTATCTCGAGATCGAGACTCCGATTCTCACCAAGCCGACGCCGGAAGGTGCTCGCGACTATATAGTGCCGAGTCGGGTGCACCCGGGCGAATTCTATGCGCTCCCTCAATCGCCACAGCTCTACAAGCAGCTGTTGATGATCGCCGGCTTCGATCGGTACTTTCAGATCGCGCGTTGCTTTCGCGACGAGGATCTCCGGGCCGACAGGCAGCCGGAGTTCACACAAATCGACATCGAGGCATCGTTCGTCGAGCGTGAGGACATAATCGCGCTCGCTGAGGGGTTGATCGCGGCGTTGTTCAGGGAATCCGGCATCGAGATTCCTTCGAAGTTCGAGCGTCTTACCTACACGGACGCGATGGAACGGTTCGGTTCGGACCGACCAGACACGCGTTACGAGCTCGCGCTGTTCGACGCCAGCGATGTCTTTCGCGGCTCGGAGTTCGCTGTGACCAGTTCGGCCTTGGCCGCCGGCGGTCGGGTTCGCGGAATCCGGGTTCCGGGCGGTACGGCGCTATCGCGAAAGCAGCTGGATGAGATCGAGGCGCTAGCGAAATCGGCAGGGGCCGGTGGACTGATTCGACTCAAGCGGGGCGCGAGCGGGATCGAGGGACCTGCGGCAAAGTTTCTGAGCGAGGCTGCGACGCAGCGCCTAGCGATTCGCGACGGAGAGCTATGTCTCCTCGTCGCCGGCGCGGAGCAGGTGACCAATCCCGCGCTCGACCGTGTACGCCAGGATGTTGCGCAGCGGCTGTCAATTGTGTCCGAAGGGAAGAGATCTTTTCTATGGGTTACCGATTTCCCGTTGTTCACCCGCGAGCAGAATGGTGCGCTCAGCTCAGTGCATCATCCATTCACATCGCCGAACCCTGAAGACATCGCCCTTCTTGATTCCTCACCTGAAAAAGTCCGTGCGCTGGCCTATGATGTCGTGCTGAATGGCCTCGAGCTCGGCGGAGGCAGCATCCGCATCAATGACCCGGCGCTACAGCGAAAAGTTCTCTCGTTGCTGGGTATAGATGCGAAGACAGCGCAGACCCGTTTCGGGTTTCTCCTCGACGCATTGAGTGCCGGTGCGCCTCCACATGGCGGTATCGCGTTCGGGTTCGACAGGCTGGCGATGGTGTTGGCCGGGGCATCTTCACTTCGCGATGTGATCGCGTTTCCAAAAACCACTGCGGCGAGAGCGCTATTCGAGGATGCGCCCTCCGCCGTTCCACCCGAAGACCTGAGGGAACTTCATCTTCAGAACATGACGAGTTGACGTGAGCGAAGAGACAACCATACAGCGCCTCTCGACGGAAGGGGCGGACATGCTGACGCTGGCGGGAGTAAACGACGAGAATCTGGTCGAGTTGGCGCGGCAAACAGGAGCGAAGATCGCCCTTCGCGGCGACACGCTGGCGATCAGCGGAAACACGGAAGCGGTGGCGCGGGCCATCCCAATCGCCCAGCGCATGATCGACACCGCGAAACAGCAAATGCCGCTCACCGCGGATGACGTTCTGCGCATGAGCATCGAAGGCCCGCGGGGCGGTGACGGAAACGGAAACGGTGTCGATAGCGAGACGCGAATCGTTCTTCCCGGCGTTCG
>DASWCI010000015.1:0-2862 GCA_036390195.1 Gemmatimonadaceae bacterium | reverse complement strand
CGTCCACCTTTCACATTCAACCTCGACGCCGTGCGCGAGATGGTCGTCACCGCACAAGGTGCAAACGCCGAGTTTGGGCGGTCGAGCGGCGGATTCGTCAACGTCGTCACCAAGAGCGGCACCAACGACATGCACGGCACTTTCCACTACTTCGGAAAGGACGGCGCAATCTCGTCCGACGCGACTCACGCCGGCCTCACTCTCAACCCCGATTTCCGGCAGCACCAGTTTGGTGCGACGCTCGGTGGTCCGATCGTGCAGGACAAGTTCTTTTATTTCGCGGCATACGATCAGCAGGTTTATACGGAGGTGAAGCAAAAGAACCGTCCGAGCAATCCCGCGTTCGATTCGCTCAAGACTTACCTCGCGACTGCGTTCACCGGTGTGCTCGCTGACGATTTCGGTCCGATTACGCGCACCAACGACGCGCAGGTTGCAATGGTCAAGCTCGATTGGCGCGTCAACCCGATCAACATCGCGTCGCTCAAGTACAACTTCACCAACTCCCGACAGAACAACGGCACCTTCGACGTCGATACCTGGGCGCGAAGCTCCAACGCCATCGAGAAGGATTACTCGAACGCGATCAATGGCAGCCTGATCTCGAATCTCACCAACAACATCGACAACGAGTTCCGATTCCAGCTCGCGCGCGAGGACCGCCCACGTCCATACGCTGGCCCGCAGATCCCAGGGCAAAATCGGCCGTTCTCCGACACCGGAATGGATTTCGCCAACGGATTCAGATTCGGCATGCCTTTCTTCATTCCGATCAAGGCGCACGACACCCGCATTCAGGTGCTCGACAACATCTCACTGGTGCGGGGCAACCACTTGATGAAGACGGGCTTCGAGTGGAACCGCACCGCGGAGACGCAGACGTTCATCGGCTTCGCCAACGGCCGGTTCATCTTCAACTCAGTGACTGGATTCGAGAACTACGTGCGCTTCGGCAATGGTTACGTCGAATGCAGCAACGCCCTCGGCGTACTTGTCGTTACTAGCACTACCGGTACATGTCCGGTCGGCACTTCAATCTCTGGCCCGGTGCTGCTCTACCTGCAGCAAGCTGGAGTCGGCGGTCGCTCGGTGGAAGACGCCGGCACGCAGAACATCCCGCAGCACGATTTCTCCGCATTCATCCAGGATAGTTGGAAAGCGTCGCCCAATCTCACCGTGAACTACGGTCTGAGATGGGAAGGACAATTGGAGCCGGATCCGATCACCCCACCGTCGCAGGTTTTCTTCGCTGGGTTCATCGGACAGAGCGTTACGAACAGCACCGGCACCTACACTTTCCCATCCGATGGCACGATCCCATCTGACCGGAAGATGTTCCAGCCTCGGCTCGGCATCGCGTGGGATGTGAACGGCGACGGCAGAGATCTCGTGCGCGCGAGCGCCGGACTCTACTATGCGCGCATCCCAGGTCTC
Source organism: Gemmatimonadaceae bacterium (assembly GCA_036390195.1). GTDB lineage: Bacteria > Gemmatimonadota > Gemmatimonadetes > Gemmatimonadales > Gemmatimonadaceae > UBA4720. The sequence goes on along the minus strand of DASWCI010000015.1, from coordinate 1,428 downwards.
AATCTCGCCAGCACGCGCAGCACCAATGGCTCAATCGGCCAGACAATATTTCGCAATAGTGCGCTGACCGGAATCCTCGGGCCGCCGCCGAACTACAACTCGCTGTTGCCCGCGCCCGCCGGCGCACCATTCCGGCCGGACATTTTCGTCTTCGACAAGAATTTCGAAAATCCCCGGACGATCAGCGCATCGGTCGGCTACGAGAAGGAGATCCTCAGTCAGGTGGCGGCATCGGTGAGTTACACCTACGCTGCGACCGATCATCTGACGCGTTTCATAAATCGCAACGACGCAGTGTTTGGTCAGCCGTGGCTGAGCGGGCTCAACGGCACCGCCAACGGCGTCAGCACACTTACCGTCGTCGAGAGCTCGGCGAAATCACGCTACAACGGCGTCACGTTCGGGCTCGCCAGACTAGCTGATCCGGATTTCCAGTATCAGGCGAACTACACGCTGGCGGTCGACAAGTCGGACGACGACAACGAGCGCGACCCGTTCAGCTTCCGCTACGCCAGGGCGGACCGCCTCGATCGTGAGTACAACTATAGTGATCGCGATCAGCGCCATCGGCTGAATCTGTGGGCGCTCTACAAGTTCCCGTGGGACATCTACGGCAACAGTCGCTTCAGCTGGTACTCCGCTCAGCCCACTTCTGAGAAATGCGGCGCCAACAACCAGGGTACTGGAGAACGTGCGACTTCTCCGGCGGACAGGATTTGCCCGAACGGGAGCATCCTGCTACGCAACACGATTCGCAGAGACAACGCGTTCGCGAGCTGGGACATTCGTCTATCGCATCCGTTCCGCACGCGCGGCCGCGGACAGGTGGAAGCGCTGGTCGAAGTGTTCAATGTTCTGAATCGCGACAACTTCCGCGATCCATCATCCACATCATTGCTATTCAACTTCGATGGCACCATCCGCAACGGGCTCGGCGATCCCCGACAGGTGCAGGTCGGGATTCGATATGGCTTCTGAGTAACTGCAACTGAAGACTACCGGCTTGGGGCTGTGGGCGTGCCGGCTCGGGGCTTCGGGCTATTCTCGATTCGCACTGAGGGACAGCCCGCGGCCCCAAGCCGTAAAGCCCAACGCCCCCAGCCGGTAGTCTTCTGTTGATTACTCCTATGAATCGGCCACTACTTGTTTCGGCGAGTCTGGTGTTCGGGATCGCGCCTCACTTGTCGGCAGCACAAGGATACCCGTTCAGTCAGCGCGGCAGCGTGACGCAGATGGTTGCGTTCACCAAGATCTCGGTCGAGTACGGCCGCCCGGTCGCGCGCGGCCGAGTATTGTTCGGCGCTCTCGTTCCGTGGGACAGCGTCTGGCATCCGGGAGCGGATTCAGCGACGCGCATCACGTTTAGTCACGATGTGCTCATCGAAGGAAAACCGCTGCGCGCGGGTGAGTACTCGCTTTGGCTGATTC
>DASWCI010000014.1:0-5704 GCA_036390195.1 Gemmatimonadaceae bacterium | reverse complement strand
ATCGGATGGCGCGGGTGGCCCAGTACGTCGCTGACCTCGCTACGAGAATCGCGAACCTCGATCACCGGCCGGTCGTTGACAAGACGAAGCCCGATCCCCACGGCCAGTGCGTTCAATAGGCATCAGGCGTACTGAAATTCTTGAACTACAACTGAACGGGCGGGAGGCGTCAGCGGTGCGGGCGCGAGGCTAGAGGTCAGAACGTGGGGACGTTTCTGGTCGGCGTATGGCACAGGCAGTTGCCTGTACTCGGAAGGGCGCTGGTAAAGTCCTGACGTAGTGACCTAACGCCTCGCGCCTAGGAGCTGACGCCTCCCGCCCGTTCAGTTGTAGCTAAGCCTTTCGGTTAAATTGCCGTGTCAGCCAATCGGTTGCGGTCATGACGAAACCCATCGGAATCCCCGAGCTCGCCGGAGTCGCCACCTACGCGCAAGCGGCCCGGATCGGCTACTCGGTCGAAGAGAACGTCCAGCGGCTGTTGCGAATTCATTGGACCGAGCGGCGACTGATGCAAACAATGTGGGCGCACCTCGCGTCCACACCGGTTTGGGAAGTAAAGTGCGCGCTGGCGCTCGACCAATGGTACTGCGCCGAGCATTGCGATTGGCTTCGCCGTCGCGTGAAGGAGATGCGCCATCCGACGCCGCCGCTCGACCAATCACCGAATTCCGAGCTCGATGCATTTCTCGAAGAAGTGCTGCGGGCTCAGAATCCGCCGGAGCTCGTCGCCGGCATCTACGGCGTTGCCTTCCCCGCCCTGCGCGAGGCGTACTTTAACCACATCCAGCACAGCAATCCGCTGGTGGATCATCCAACCCGCCGCTTCATGCGCTTCGCTTTGCTCGAGGTCGCGGAAGCCATCGAGTGGGGCGAAAACGCGCTCACGGCGTTGACCCGCGACGAAAGTGTCGCCACGGCGGTGTGGGAATGGCGAGATCATCTCCAGCTCTATCTCGAATCCGCGAAAGGAATCGCCGGCGATCCAAAAATCTCCGTTCAGGAGGGCGACGGACGGCGCGGCACGCGAATAAGACCTTTGGAGGCGCCACTTCCGCCACCGCGCGCCACCGAGCCCTTCGCACCGGATTTCGAGCCGCGGCGTGATGGGCGCTTCCACGGACTGTACAACTTCGAGTTTCCACCACACGTCGTCTACAGCGCGCCGGATGTGCCCGCGGACGAGCGCAACCTCGCGCTCCTGTCCAAGCGCACGCTGGAGATGGACGTGCCCGAGGCGATGGCCTCGTTTCTGTTCGAGCGAACTGACCAGCCGTGGCAATTCTATCTCGACTACTCGCGCCAGCTGTGGGATGAGGCAAGACATGCCATGATGGGAACCGTCGCCTTCGAGTCGCGCGGCGTTGATTGGACGGAGATCCCGCTCAATGTTGGATTCTCGCTGCGACTCAATCGCCACGCGACGGCGCAGGAGCGTCAGATTCTGCTCTATGCGATCGAGCAATCGCTGATGCCGGGGGAAACTGGCAAACGATTCGAGCACGAGACCGCTGTCGCGGCTGGTGACCAGCTATCCGCGCATTTTCACGATTACGACTGGGCGGACGAGGTCCTGCACGCGCAGATCGGACGAAGCGCGCTCAAGCGGGAAGGAATCACGCGCGATGAGGCGATCAAAAAAGGACAAGAGATTCACGAACGGACGTGGCAAGCCCTCGAGCAGTACAAGTCCCGCGAGCCGCAAGTCAACTGGTGGCCCGAGTTCGTGAAGAAAGTGCTCGGAAAAGAGAGCGCGGTCGCGGACAGATCATTGCCAGAGGCAAAGATCGTCTCGGAGTAGACTAAGGCGACTGAAGTGGGCGCCTGGCTGGCCCACATTTCGCCAAGATGGCCTGTGGGGTGTTGTTTTCAGTCAATGAGTCCGACGCCCAGGAGCTCCTGGCTATGATCCTTCCCGTTACTCGCGCCGCTATCAGAGTCTTGCTGGTCTTGCCTGCGCTTGTTGTTCTCACGACCTGCAAGGGCCACAAGACCGCAAGTGCGGGAAGGGTGGAAAACCCGCAGACCTGGGCTCCGGAGAAGCTGACATCTGTGCGAGGCGTTCCGGCCACCGATATCGAGTCACTCATCCAGCGGAAACTCGACGGCCCGAAGCTGGATCTCATCGACGACAATCAGTGGGGACACACCAAGCGTCTTTACAAACTCTACGGAAACAATCCGCTCTGGCTTACGAGCGACGGGTTACGTAAGACTCGCACGAAGGCATTGACCGACGCGATTCTAGGGGCCAATGCCGATGGGATGCGGCTCGATGATTATCCCATCGGCGCATTGGCGAGCGCGATCGCCGCGCTGAAGCAGACAGAGAATCCGACAGCGGAGCAGTTCGCAACGGCAGATCTCGTTCTCACTGCATCCTACACATCGCTTGGCGAGGACTTGCTCACCGGCCAAGTCGATCCCCGTACGGTGGCGCAGGCCTGGCACGTCGATCCCGAAGGAGAAAACATCGACAGCGCACTCGTGAGAAATCTTCGTTACGAGCATTTGGATAAAGCGCTGGCGACAATGCGGCCCACGGACGATGACTACCTGGGGCTGAGCCGAGAGTTGCAACGCTGGCGGGGCATCGTTGCCAAGGGAGGGTGGCAAACGGTTCCCAATATTTCAGGAAACGTTAAACCTGGGGCCAGTGCGAATCCGGCCGTGCTTGCAGCAGTCCGCAACCGGCTTGCTGCGGAAGGAATTTCGGTGCCGCGCGCATCGGAAAACGTCGCACCGAGTGATTCGGCACGACGCCGCCCCACAGCCTCACCGATGAATACTTACGATCGCGGTCTCGCCACCGCCGTCGCGCAATTTCAGCAGGGTCACGGAATCAACGTCGACAGCGCACTCGGTCAGGAGACGATCGACGCAATGAATGTCCCGGCGAGCTATCGCCTCGGCGAGATTGCCGCCAACATGGAGCGCTATCGCTGGCTGCCAAGGAGTTTTGGATCCCGGTACATCTTCGTGAATGTGCCCGCGTTCAAGCTCGAGGCCTACGACAGCGGACAGAAAGTTCTCGAGATGAAAGTGATCGTGGGCCAGGAGTATCAGGACAAGGCGACGCCGGTGTTCGCTGACTCGATGGAGACCGTCGTGTTCCGTCCGTACTGGGACGTACCCCCAAGCATCGCCGCCAAGGAGATTTTTCCGAAAGGCGGAGCCTATATGGCGCGCGAGAACATGGAGGTCTATTCGCAGCATGGACGAACCGCAGTCCGACAACGTCCGGGTCCGAAGAACGCACTCGGGTTCGTGAAATTCCTTTTCCCGAACGATTTCAACATCTATCTGCACGACACTCCCAATCACGAGCTGTTCAACAAGGACATCCGCGCGTTCAGTCACGGCTGCATCCGACTCGAGAAACCGGCGGAGTTGGCCGAGTGGGTCCTGGGTTGGCCGGCTGACAGAGTCGAGGAAGCGATGAAAGATGGACCGAATAGCAGAGGCGTCCGGCTGCCGCGAAAGATTCCGGTTTACATCACTTACTTCACGGCTTACATCAACAACGGCGCGCTGTATTTCGGAAACGATCTATATGGCAGAGACGACAAGCTCGTGCCGGTCGTGATGCCAGGTGCCTTGCCGAGCAAGGCGGTCGTCGATGCAGTCGAGGCACTGAGAAGGATAGCGCGCGCCTGATACTCAGCTCGACACTTTAGGTACAGTGCTTCCTGCTGGGCACGGGCATATTTGCGACCGTGTAACCTTCCACAATGACGTTTGCTGGCGACGGGTTTGCGGTGAAAACGCCGCCCGATGGCCATTACCTACACCATTTCGCTCGAAGAGCGGTTGATCAAGGCGTACGCGAAGGGAATCATCCGGGCGTCCGATCTTCACCCTTTCCTCGACACGCTACTCGCGGATCCCGGGCTTGTACCCGGCCTGCGGGGTCTGTATGACGCCCGCTTCGCCGAACCGGATATCACGATACTCCAGCTCGCGGAAGTTGCCGGGAAGGTTCGTCAGCTGATTAATCGCGGGGTTGGACGGATCGCGATCGTCGCTCAGTCGCAGGCGACGTATCGCGTGTCGAAAACCTTTACGGTTCTGGCGCGCGCGCTCGGAATCGATGTCGATGTGTTCTGGGAGCTCGAGGAAGCCGAGTCATTCCTGGCGGAAGAGAACGGCGAGTCGCGCACTGGGGAGAAGCCACTCCCACGCTAGCGGTCGATCGGCTGCGGAGATGGCTCGATTCGCTTTCCACTGTCGGCCTCGAAGATGTGCACGCCTTCGGGACGAACGCGGATCGACACGATGTCGCCGGGTCTGATCAGCTCCTGCGGCGGAGCCACGGCAACCAACCGGTCACCGCCCGAGAGGGTGACGTAAACGATTTGCTCATTCCCCATTGGCTCGACGACGCCGACCTCGGCCTTCGGGCGATTCTCACCGTCGCCGCTGACCTCGATATGCTGCGGGCGCACGCCAAGAAAAACCCGACCGCGGGATTCGCCATCGCACGGGACATCGAGAGTCAGATCGATCCCCTTGAACGTGCACATTCCCATGCGGCCGGCACTGCCCTCCGCGCGCTGAATCACTCCCTCGATAAAATTCATCGCTGGACTGCCGATGAATCCCGCGACGAATTTGTTCCCCGGACGTTGATACAGCTCCATCGGTGTTGCGATCTGCTGCAGCACTCCTTCCTTGAGAACAGCGATGCGATCGCCCAACGTGAGCGCCTCCGACTGGTCGTGCGTGACGTAGACCATCGTTGCGCCGAGCTTTCGATGGAGACGCGAGAGCTCGACGCGGGTCTCCACGCGTAGCTGCGCGTCGAGGTTGGAGAGCGGCTCGTCGAAGAGGAATGCCAGCGGCTCGCGCACGATTGCGCGTCCAAGCGCGACACGCTGGCGCTGACCACCCGAGAGTTGGGCTGGTTTTCGATCGAGCAGCGTATCGAGACCGAGCGATGCAGCGATTGTGTTGACGCGTTCGTGAATAACTGTGGGCGGTTGTTTTCTGATGCTCAAGCCGAATCCGAGGTTTTCGCGGACGGTCATGTGTGGGTAGAGCGCGTAGTTCTGGAAGACCATCGCAATGTCGCGCTGCTGCGGCGGCAAGTCGGTGACATCGCGCTCGCCGATGCGGATCACGCCGTCCGTGACGCGCTCGAGGCCAGCCATCAGCCGGAGCACGGTGGATTTCCCGCTCCCGGATGGACCAACCAGGACGAGGAGCTCACCGTCTTTAGCTTCCACACTGAGATCGCGCGCGGCGACGTAGCCGTTCGGGTAGATCTTGTCGACGTGCTCCAGGGCTATGCGCGCCATTCTGAGGTCGGTGGAATTCGAGTTCTACTCAACTTACAAGTAACGCGTTCCGGGTTGCCGGTAGCACCGTTCCCGGTTGCCCGTGAACTGCGGTGCGAACTTGTCGGCCCACCGTCAATCGGAAAGCAAGTGCAGTTGATTGTGCCGCAGACGCCACCCCGAAAAGTTCGCACCGTTATTAACCGGGAACAGGCAACCGTGCTTCGGGCAACTCGCAACGCGTTACTTATAGATGTTCGCGATCTCATCCTTTAACAGCTCCAGCGGTGAGCCCCTGTACAATCCTTCTCTGAAACAACAACACCATTGCCGCCACCGGCGCCGTAGCGACGACAGCTGCAGCGAGGATCTCTCCCCACGGTACCTGGTACTGCCCGCGAAAAAGCGCGATCGCCACCGGCACTGTCTGG
>DASWCI010000013.1:0-2535 GCA_036390195.1 Gemmatimonadaceae bacterium | reverse complement strand
CTGACTGGTCTGAGTGACTTCTCTCAGCCACGTGTACTGGGGCAGCGCACTCGAGATCTCGTACATCAAATGCGACCAGAGGTAGCGCGAATCGTCGATCGACTTGATGATCGCGATCTGCTGATAGAGCGAATCGCGTGTGGCCTCAGCTCTGGCTTTGGCGTTTAGAACGGCACTGTATTGCGCCGAATCCTTTACCGCCTTCGTCTCCCGCGCGTCCAGATATGCTCCTCGCGCGGTCTGGCTGATGAACATCAGAACTATGAGAGCGCCCGACGCGCCAGCCGCGGCAACCGCGCCAAGCATGTACTTGTCGGTCATCTTGTCGGTTAGACCGGCGAGCCATGCTGGAGGCTTGAGGTTGAATTCAAACTTCGCCGGCGCGGCGGTCTTCGCCCGTCGCTTCTTCTTGCCGTCCCCGGGAAGGAGATTGATCTCAATCATGGTATCGTTCTCCGATCAGTTCTTTCGGAGGGCAAGACCGATCGATAGCATCAGGAGGGGTGCGACCTCGTCGGTCACCAGCGACTCGAGAGCTCCTTCCCTCACCGACATCGTGGCGAGAGGGTTCGCGAGCTCCACCGGCTTCCTCAGCCGCTGCCCAAGTGCTTCAGTAAGACCCGGCGTGCGGGAGCCGCCGCCGCAGGTGTATACGGCCTTCATTTGTCCGTCGCCCTTGAGCGACGTGGACAAGAACGCGATCGCGCGCTCGAGGCCGGTAGCAATTTCTTCGGTGCGCTGAACGATCACCGAATCGAGCTGCGGCGACCGGTCATATCCCCTGATCAGAGCTTCGGCGTCAGCAGCGGAAAGTCCGTGCTCGCGCTGAAGATCCTCGCGCAAGCGACGCGTTCCCACCGGAAGGTCACGGGTGAGAATCGGAACGCCGTCGTCCAGAATGTTGATGTTGGTGACTTCGTGGCCGATGTTCACCAGGCCAACGGCGCCGCTCATCGCGGAGGGGTAGTTCACCTCGAAGGCGTTGTGGAGCGCAAAGGCATCGACATCCATCGACATTGGGGTTATGCCCGCCTCGGATAGGATGCGGAGCTTGGCCTCGACCAGATCGCGCTTAGCCGCGACGAGCAGAACGCTCATCTCATCTCTGCTAGCGGTTCCGTTCTCTTCGAGTATCTGAAAATCGAGCTCAACCGAGTCGACGTCGGGGACGTGTTGCTCGGCTTCCCAGCGCATCAGCTCGCGAGCCTGTTGCTCCTTCACCCGCTCGGTCTTGATGCGCTTGATGATTACATCGCGTCCACCGACTGCGGCGACCACCGCTTTGGTGTTGGCGCCGACCGCCTCAATGGTTGTGCGAATCACGTCAGAGACGACATGCGGGTCCATTACTTCGCCTTCCACGATGGCGTCATCGGGAAGTGGAGTGATCGCAACCTTGACCAGTTCTGGCGTAGACTTCGAGTGATCGACTACGGCGACCTTGACGAGGCCAGATCCGATGTCGAGCCCTACGGTAGTCTTCTTCCGGCCAAATAACCCCATCGCGGCCCTTATGAATGAAAAGAAGCGGGTTTTACTCGGGCGCGCGCCGCACTATTACGGTCTAGAGGCGTGACAACCTAAGAACCCTGTTTGCTTGCGTTTATATGGAGACCAACCGAGTGGCACTGCTGCCTCCTTTGGTCCGTCACCAGTCGTTCGAACTAAGACACGATTCAATTGGCGGGAAAGTAACGATGGGCTACCATGCTCTCAGAACAGCTCCGACCACCATCGTTGAGGAACGCGGTCGATTGTTATCGAATGATCGGGCGCGACCTGCGCTCTCACGATCGCTCCGATGCGCCTCGTCGCAAATGATTGAGACGAGACCGACCGTGCCTCGGCAACGATCGAGTAAAGCGTCGAGTCGAGTCTCGTCACACTGACCGTCACCGGCATCCCGAATCCGCCGACCGCCGACGAATGGACGCCCCCAACGCGAATTGAGTCGCCGCTCGTCGCCGTCCAATCCCGGATGGTGACTTCGATGGCAGACTCGGCAGCCGAGAGAGCGACCTCCTTTGCAGCGGATGCCGCAGTTATTCTGGTTTCCTCCATCGCTGCGAAGAACACGCTCGCGATAATTGCTGCAATGAGCAGCAGGGCAAGGAGCGCGGCGACCAGTGCGAAGCCCTTTCTCGCCGTCACTGCGTCCGGTTTCTAATCGCGATCGACACGGCGCCTGAATCGGCCGGGATGACCGCGCGTTGTTCGACGAGCACCTGGTGTCGGCTTTGGGCACGCGCTGTTATGTCGACACGCGCCAGTTCCAGCCCTGGCGAGCCAGCGCTCAAACGCTCTCCCTGGCTGTCGAAGTACTCGAAGAGAAGACCGGTCGCGTCGCGGTTGCTGCTGTAGCCGCGATACGGCCCGCTCAATGGTTGTATCGCTCCACACACCGACGGCCCCAGAGCGTTGCAACGACGGTATCCGAGATACCAGTCGCCGTCGGACGCGCGGTACAGACTATACCTTCCCCGCCTCACGAATCGAATCGGAACACCCGGACCGAGATCGCTGCTCAAAGGAGTC
>DASWCI010000012.1:0-3060 GCA_036390195.1 Gemmatimonadaceae bacterium | reverse complement strand
AGTTCCTATCAGCCGCACCGATAATTCGCGGACACAGGCATCGTCAGCCGCAAGTCCTGCGAGCAGTTGCTGTATGTCCGCGGCCGGTAGCGACTCCGACTCGAAGTCATTGTTGCTGGTGATGGCCTTGGCGAAGGCGAGTGGGGTTGCGGGCGCATCGTTCCAATCGCCCCATCCCCAGTTGCGAATGGAGTTCGCAGCCAGCGAGCAAATCATCGGCGGAGCACCTTTCGCCGCCGTCAGCAGCGCGGTCACGTCAATGGGCGCGCTGCGACGGCGACCCTGGTCGAGTCCACCGCTCGACATCGATCCGTGGACGGTCGCAACCGCCGGCCCTCCACTGAGAGAGGAGAACGCGAAAGTTGCGATGGCCAACCCAAGTACTCGTTGCATGATTACTCCGTTCATCGTGCCCGCCTTCGTTGCGGGGTAGGTTGAAAAATCAGCACTAACCTTCAAAAGAGAGGGCGCCGTTTTCAGCGCCCTCTCCGAACGACTAGTTCGGGTAGGGGCGTGGCTGTGGCCATGGTCGAGGCCATGGACCAGTCGCGTTTCCTCCGGCCAGCGCCCGCACTGCGATGTTTCTGATCTCGGGATCTTTCGACTCGAGCAAGTTCTTGAGGGCGTCCACTGACTTCTCGCCGACCGCCGCCAACGCGCGGATGTAAGCGATCTGCAGCTCCTTGCTCTGCTCACGCGCGAGCGCGGCCTCTAGTCCGGAGATTGCCGCTGGATCCTCGATCTCGTACAGCGCCCACGCAGTTATCTCACGCACTTCCGGGTCCTTGTCATTCAACTGGCCGATAAGCTGACGCGGCGCCTGCTTCAGATCGGTGTTGCCCAAGGCCCACGTCGCGCGCTTTCGGATCTCAGGGCTCGGGTCAGATAGAGCAGCAGCGAGTGCGTCGGCCGAAGACCTATCCCCCACGTTTCCCAGAGCCCATGCCGCAGTTTCGCGAACTTCCTTGTCGGAATCGCTGCGCAGCGCGGCGACGAGCGCCTCGATCGCAACCGACGAGTGGTCTCCGTCAGATAGCGACCATGCCGCCATCTCACGTACACTGGCGTCGCGATCGCTACGAAGCGCCCTTGCGAGAGCCTCGGCCGCAACCTGACGATTTGCGTACTCGTTCAGACCCCACGCCGCAATGCGGCGGAGGCTGGCGCTCGTATCACTCGCCAGAATGCGAGCCAGCAGAACGGGTCGCTCGTCAGTGTCCTTGCTGGCGGCCTGGTTCCCAAGAATGGAATACAGCGTGGCTTCACCGGCGCTCATCCCCGCCTTCATTCCCACTTTCATTCCGAGTTTGATCGCGTCCTGCACGCTGCTGGTGACTGTTTGCTGCGTTTGCGACATGATCGTTTGCTGCGTCTGGGACGTCGTCGTCTGAGTGGATTGATGGGTCGGCGATCCGCCAATGATCTCGCGCGAATCGGGATATCCCTTTTCTGCGTGCGCCTTCTGTGAATTCGCTAGCTGGAGATCGGCATCGCGCGCTACAGGAGCCGAAGGCGCGACTACCGATACGCGCGGGGATGGAGCAGCTGCGCCAACGACCACAGCGATCAGCGCCAGCGAACCAATCAGAGCGGAGGCCTGCTTCCGGCTCGGGCTCGAATGACGGAGATCGGGATCGAGAATCGCGAGCATGCGACCTTCGAACTCTTTACGACGTGCCATCGCCAATGCCACCGAGGGCGTCGCATCGCGCTTGACGCTCGTCACGATGTCCAGCAAATGCTCAGCGTAATCGGCTGCTCGCGCTCCGGAAGCCAGCGCCAGATCATCGCAGGCACGCTCGCTCTCGGAACGAAGCTGCTTCGCTGCGGTCCAGACGAGCGGGTGGAACCAATAAATGGCGCACGCCAGCCGGCCAAGTGTGTGGCCGACGAGATCGTGACGACGAACATGCGCCAGCTCGTGAAGCAGCACCGCGCGACGCCGATCGAGTGACCACGTGTCACACTCCGCGGGAAGAACGATCGTCGGCCTGAATACTCCGCAGGCAAACGGCATCTTCGCGTCTTCACTGCGCAGGAGTCGCGGCGGCTCGTCGAGCGAGAGCCGATCGGAAACTTCCCACAGCGGAGTCTGCCAGTCTTCACTGTCGAGGGGACGCGCACGATTGACGATCCGCTTCACCATCATCGCCGCGTAGCCAAGCGATACGGCGATGATGAAAACGACGACGGCCCAGAGCAGCACGATGATCGAGATTCCGCTAAGGACGGACGAGCTGGCAATTTTGTCCTGGAGCGAGCTCGCCGGAGCAGTGCGATTCTCGGTCGTGGTCGGAGCGGTCGTGTTTGGAGCGGTCGCCGCCGGCTTGTCGAACTTGGTTGCTTCAGACTTTGGACCGCTCCCACGAACTGAAGGAGCAGCGGCAGGTGCAACGCTCGCTGTCGCCGGAAGGATTCGGAGCGGAATCGGACCCCACGCCGTCAGCGCGGGAACCAGCAGCAGCGTCGCGAGCGTCACGAGCCAGACGAGATGGCGCGCACCCGCCGACGCCCTTTGCATCGACAGAGTAATGCCCAGCGCCACCAGGAGAATCAGCGTCGCCTTCACGAGCAACATCAACATCGAGATGCTCGAATCACTCACCGTAAAGCTGGAGAAAGAGATCATCGGCGTTATCTCCCGCTCTGACGAGCGCGTCTGATGCTGTTGCGAAGGCGCTTGACCTCGGCGTCGGTCAGATCGACGTCTGACATGCGAAGGAGCGCGGTCACCGCCTGCTCGGGTGAGTCGCCGAAGTACGTCCTGACCACGTGCGCCAGAACATCTTCGCGCGCCGTCTCGGTCGGCTTCGCTGGATAGTAGATGTAGCGCGGACCGTCCTCGCGGTGCTTGATCAGCTGCTTCTCGCCGAGGATGCGCAGCACTGATCGCACGGCTGAATACGTGGGCGGATCGGGGAGGTCGCCCATGATCTCGGCCACTGTCGCACCGGAACGCCGGTGGAGGATGTCCATAACCTGTCTCTCTCTACGGGAGAGCGCGGCTGGTGTTTCGTCTGGTTTGTTCGGCATCAGTGTGGCAGCCATTGGAATTGTCCG
>DASWCI010000011.1:0-1785 GCA_036390195.1 Gemmatimonadaceae bacterium | reverse complement strand
TCGTGACTGCGATCGCGACGCAGATCGGCACCGCGATTCAGAACGCGCGGCTCGTCAGCGCGTCACTCGATCGTCAAAGGCTGCTGCAGGAGATGAATCTCGCGCACGACCTGCAGATGAAGCTGCTGCCATCCACCGATGGTGTTGCCCCGGAGGCAGAGGTGACCGCGCGCGTGGTTCCGGCAGAAAGCGTCGGCGGCGACTTCTATCAGCTGTTCAAGCTGCGGGATAACAAAACGGGAGTGATGATCGGCGACGTCTCCGGCCACGGCTACCGTGCGGCGCTGATCATGGCGCTGGCGATGAGCGCCTCCGCCATCCACGCACAGAATTTCGTCAACCCCGGCGAGATGCTTGGCGCGTTACTGAGGTCGCTACGCGACGAGCTCGAGACGACGGAGATGTTCATCTCCATTTTCTATGGTGTGGTGGACCCCGAGCACGAAAAGCTCAGTTATGCAAATACCGGCCATCCACACGCGTTCGTGATCAGTCAGGAAGGAACCGTCACGCGTCTCGCCGCAGTGAATCCGCCGCTCGGCATGCTCGACGTCGTTCCGAATACTGCATCCCTCAGTTGGGTGAAGAAGAAGGATCTGCTGGTGCTTTTCACCGACGGAGTCAGCGATGCGCGCAACGTTCGCGACGAGCGACTGGGCGAGGAGCGGGTGCTCGAGCTGATAAAGGAAAATCGAGAGAACGACACCCGGGTGATCGTCGACAGAGCTTTCAAGATGCTCGAGGTTCACACCCGCGCAGTGGCACTGCGCGACGACCTGACGCTAGTGGTGGTCAGGAGCTGAAGGTGCCTCGAGCGCCCGGCGGGCGTGGTCGACGGCCGCCGGTGCTCAAGAAGTTCGGCCAGCACTTTCTGTCCGACCCAAAGATTCTCACCGCGATCGTCGACGCGCTGGCGCCGGCGCCGAGCGACACCGTCCTCGAAGTAGGACCGGGGCGCGGATCGCTGACCGATATCCTCGTCGAGCGAAGCGGAAGGGTCGTCGCCGTAGAGATCGATCGAGCGCTCGCTGAAAACCTGCGCCAGAGATATCGGGATCGATCGAACATCGAGATTATCGAGGGAGATTTTCTGGCGACTGATCTCAGTGCGGTCGCGGGTGCCGACTATCTGCTGATTGGAAACGTGCCGTACTACATCACCACTCCGATCGTGTTCAAGGCGCTGGAACCACCGATGCCGAGACGCAGCGTCTTCCTGGTCCAGCGCGAAGTGGCGGAGCGAATGGCGGCGAAGGCGGGCGACGACAGCTACGGCGCGCTGACGGTGAACCTGGCGTTGGTTGCGGAGGTCGAACAGGTGATGGTCGTTCCTGCCGCCGCATTTCGTCCACCGCCGAAGGTCGAGTCGGCAGTCGTGCGACTAACCCCATTAGGGCACCCACTGGTTCCGTACCAATCGCTGGACGCCGTGCGAAGCTTCGTTCAGGCGGCGTTCGGATTGAGACGCAAGCAGATGCAGCGGGTATTGCGCTCAGCGCGCGGTTTGTCTGCGGAACAGGCTGTCACTATCCTCGACAAACTCGGTATCGATCCGACATCCAGACCGGAGGTACTCACTCCGGAAAAATTCGCCCGACTGTTTGATTCGCTCGGAAATCTTCCATGAGAGAGTTATGAGAAGACTCTCATCTCCGATCAAGACGCTTTCGTAACCTCCGCGTGCGGAGAAGCTTGTGGGGCATCACACAACGTTCCACTTCTTCCTGAGGTTACCATGATCAAGCAACTCGCATTATCTGCCTTCGCAGCGGTCGCGCTCGCGGC
>DASWCI010000010.1:0-2194 GCA_036390195.1 Gemmatimonadaceae bacterium | reverse complement strand
GATTCGGCGCGCTGGAGGAGCAGTGTGAACGTGGAGCCTTGGCCGAGCTCGCTCGTCACAGTGAGTGAACCGCCCATGGCTTCAGCAAGTCGACGGCTGATCGAGAGTCCCAGTCCTGTGCCGTTATCGACCGTGCCCTTGCTCTTGATCTGAACGAACGGCTGGAAGATCGCCTCGAGCTTGTCAGCAGGAATCCCGGAGCCGCTGTCACGCACGTGTACGACAACCGCATCGGACTCCCTCAGACAATCGAGCTTAACGGTGCCGCCGCGACCAGTGAACTTGATGGCGTTCGAGAGAAGGTTCAGCACGATTTGCTGCACTTTGGTCGCGTCCGCGCACGCGACGATCGAGTCGTCGGGACACTCGTACTCGTACCCGATCTCCTTTGTCTCGAGCTGCGGGCCAATCAGCGATTCCATCACGATCAGAATGGGATTCATTGGCGTTTCTGCGAGCAGCACGTCAATCGGCTGTCCACTCTCCAGTTTTGCGAACTCGAGTATGGTGTTGATGAGGCCGAGTAGATGTTGTTGGCTTTGGTGAATCCGCTGAACGTAGCGCCTCTGGGTTTCATTCAAAGCGCCGTGGATTTCTCTCTCCAGAAGCTCGGTGTAGCCGAATACTGCCTGGAGCAGCGTGCGAAACTCGTGGCTCAGGAGCGCCAGAAATTCCGATTTCGTCCGGTTTGCAACTTCCGCTTCCTCGCGAGCCCTTCTCTCGCTGATCAGGAGCTCGTCCTTCACATGATTTGCCACCGCGAGCTGGGTTGTCCGTGATGCGACGCGAAGCTCGAGCTCCCGATTGAGCTCACGCGCTGCTCCTTCCGCTTCCTTCCGTCTCGTTACGTCTCGCACAATCCAGCGGTAACCGGTCAGCTTCTTGTCACGGTCAAGAATCCGTCCGATCGAGACAGAAACCGGGAGCGGATTCCCACTACGCGGAGCAAGAGCAGTCTCCCAGTCATCGACTCGATCCAGACCGCAGAGACGATCTAGTTGATTCGGATAGTCCCTGCGTGCCGATGGGGCGAAGAAAACGAGCAATGGCTTACCCATGAGAAACTGCTTGGCCACGCCGAGAAGGTGGCTCGAAGCCGCGTTCGCCTCGCGGATCACGCCTCTCGTATCGGTGACGAAATACGCATCGGGTGCAAGCTCGAACAGGTCGTAGTATTTCTGTCGTTCGACCTCGGCTGAGCGACGGCTCGACAAAAGTTCCTCGTTCTGCAGACGGAGCTCCTCGTCGGCGAGGCGCAACTTCTCCATCGCCGAGACGAGATCGATCTCATCGTCGCGACCTTTTTTGACGACATCTTTCGGAGGAGCTTCCGTGTTCGATTTGGTGTGCGCTGCGTTCCGAGCGTCGAAGCGGGCGGTTGCATCGCTCACTTTCCGCGAGAATTCGCGTAGGTCAGCTTTCGTCGGTTGGTGCTGACTGGGGTCCGCCATTTGGGATGCGATTAAGTCTCAGCGCGCTCCGAAAAACAGGTGACATGCAACTCCAGGGCCTACCTCCCTCAGCTGCGCCGACGGGGACGGGCAGGCAATGACAAACAGCCGGAACTATCATCTGATAGTCGAGACAAGAAAAATGCGCCTCGTCCGTGGTGCGCGGAGATTCTGATAATGGAGGATCTCACCGCCTGAAAAACGACGAGGCACGGAGCGATCCGTGCCTCGTTCGTTTCCGTCCCGGATTTAGATCAGGGGTTGGTTTCGGCCGACGCGTTCGACCGACGACCGCCGCGGGATGCTTCACCGCCTTTTCTTCCCGCAATTCTCGCCTCTTCGCTCGTGAATTCGTGTGCGGTTCCTTTCTGGTGCGCGGCGCGACCTCCTTTCGCCGCAATTGCGCGCTGCGCCTGAGGATCCATCGCCGCGAATCCGCGCGGAGTCTTCCGACTCACTGTGCCCGTGCTGCGCGTCTCCACTCCGCTGTCGCTTCTACTGCTACTTAACGTCGCACTGCTTCCGCTCATTCTGTTGCCGCTAATCGTTCCGCTGCCTCCGCTCATGCCACTTCTGCTGGCGCCTCCTACTCCGCCGCTTCGTCCGCTCCGCTCGTCCATTCTTTCCCCTGGGTTGTTGGCCTGGTCTGCCATTATCCATCTCCTGCCGCAATATTCGAGTGTGATGAAGTCGCGGCTGCTCGACGTCCACGGTGAGAGCGATGGATTGGCCGGTCGCGAGCC
>DASWCI010000009.1:0-2109 GCA_036390195.1 Gemmatimonadaceae bacterium | reverse complement strand
GACGCCCGCGCTCCCAGGGGTAGGCCGCCCGCGCTCCAGCAACTTTCACGCGGCTTTCAATACCACGGTCTCGAGCACGTCGGCCACGTCTTCGATCTTGTCGGTCGTGGCTTCGAGCACCTCGTAAATCTCTTTCCACTTGATGATTTCGATGGTGTCGATCGAGTTTTCGAACAGGCGAGCGATGCACTCGCCCTTGATGCGGTCCGCCTCCTCTTCGAGATGCTGGAGTTGCTCGCAGTATTCCAGGATGTTCTCCGGCTTGTTGAGCTCGGAGACGGCGCGCAGGAGGATTTCCGAGCCATGAACGATCACCTTCGAAAGCTGACGGGCGCCGGGCGTTACCTCTCCCACCTTGTACGTGACGAGGCGGCCTGCGACCGCGTCCAGAAGGTCGAGGACGTCATCCAGGGCCGAACCCAGGGCGTGGATGTCCTCCCGGTCAAACGGGGTGATGAACGTCTTGTTCAGCTTCATCATCAGCCCGTGAGTCAACTGGTCGCCCTTATGTTCCACAAACTTGATCTCGGTGACGCACTTTTCCACGTCCCGATAGTCCTCGAACAACGCTGCGAGTTTCTTTGCCGCCTCCTGGATGTTCTCGGCCTGTTCGCGGAACAGGTCGTAAAATTTCCCGTCGCGCGGTATCAGTTGCACGGCTACTCCTCAAGAGATGCTCGAGATTGATTGTCCCCGAAAGCCTCACAGAAGGCAAGCCCCCTTCAGTGGGTGGACTGACGCGCCCGGCGAATCACGAAGCGCGGCGCCAGCCCATCTAGCGTCCGGCGGCAACCGACGCGGAGCCGGCGCCGTCTTCGTGGAAGGCGAACCTTTTCTCGAGCTTGTCGTACGGCTTGCCATCAACCTCGACGTAAGGGTACACAAAGTAATTCACCGACGGCCCGTCCTGCTTTGGGGAAAGCGTCAGGTCGCGGCCCATGGAAAACTGCACGCGGTTCGGGTCCAGCGCGCCGAAGAAATAATCGTGCTTGGAAGGGTTCTTCCAGGCTTCGGAGATGTCGACAGGGACCCAGCCGGGTCCCTTCAGGTAAAACTCCGCCCAACAATGGTAGCCGGTGATTTCGCCCTCGCGGGCGCCCTCAGGCAGCGGGAAGCCGATCTCGAACCGGGCGGGGATCTTTTCGGCGCGCATCATGGAGATGAACACCGAGTGGAAGTCCGTGCAGTTGCCGTGCCGGGCGTCGCAAGCCCAGACGGCGTCCCCGCGACCCCAACCCGTCCCCGATTTGTCGTAGCGCATGGTCTTGAAAACGTAGTCGTAAAGAGCGCGCGCCTTTTCCACGGGACCTCGCTTGCCTTGGGTGCTCTCCTCGGCCAGCGTCTTCAACCTTCCCTCCACCGGAACCAGACGGTCCGACTGCAGGAACCGCGCCAGCCTCACCGGCGGATCGTCAAGCTCACGGTCATAGCGCATCAATTGGTTGAAATCGCCTTTGGAATACTCCTTGCGCGTCACCTCGTAGGCGACGGAGAAGGTCGCCGTGGCTTGCTTCGGGTCGTGCAGCTCGGCGTACACCATCCGGTCGCCGTACTCGGGCTCGCGTGTGATGCGCGTGGGAACAGGGCTCGAAATCTTCTTGACGGCCACCTTCTGGTTCTGGTCCGATGTGGCCAGCGGGACCCAGACCCGCACCAGACGCGCTGTCGAGGGAAGGTCCTTAATGGTGAAGTTGTAGGAGAATTCAAAAGTCCGCGCCTTGGCCGGAGCTCTTTCCGCAGACCGGGCAGCCGCGATCAGAATCGAAGCCGCAATCAAGAGCGACAGAATCAGAGCCGTGTTCCGCTTCATCGGATTCTCCTGATGGGTGCAGCGTTTGGCAGCGTTTGAATGTTTGACTGGGAGTAATCGGCCCGCGATCGGAGGGTCAGGCTCAGGTGAAGCCGATGTGAAAACCTTGGAAGCGTCGCCAGCTTGTCAGCATGGTTCGATTATAGCATTGCGGCCGCCGAGTTCAAGGGTCACGCTGCTCGGGAAGCGAAGGTTGAACGAAAGAGGAGCAGCCAGCGACCTGGCGTCGAGTCTGGACTTGCTGGCGGTTCGGCTCAGCTTCGACGGGAGAACCGCCTCAGTGTTCGGAATCATGCCCC
>DASWCI010000008.1:0-13795 GCA_036390195.1 Gemmatimonadaceae bacterium | reverse complement strand
TTCCGGCAGCACAATGTGAAGTTGCCCCGATTTGGTGGACACCTCAATTCTCTCTAAGCTTAGGGAGGGAGGTGTCTTTCGATGCGAGCAAGAAAGTCTCGTCGGCGGGAGTTCACTCCAGAGTTCCGTGCCGAAGCTGTTCACCTGATGAATGATCGGTTACGAGAGGGAGTGGCACTCGCGCAGATTGGCCGGGATCTGGATCTGGAGCCTGATTTGTTGCGCAAATGGGCACGGCAGCTGGGACTGTGGGCGACTGGAGAAAAGGACCGGAGCCAAGACTCTCCTCCAGGCGAATTGACAGGGCCAGAGCTCGAGGCCGAGGTCAGGCGCTTGAGGCGAGAGCTTGATGTCGTTCGGCAGGAGAGAGACTTCCTAAAAAAAGCCACGGCGTTCTTCGCGAAAGAGTCGCAGTGAGGTACGCTTGCATCGCTCGCCACTGTGGCGAGTTCACCGTGCGACTCATGTGCCGAGTGCTGGAAGTGGCACCCTCGGGATTCTACGCCTGGCGATCGCGCGGACCGAGTCTTCGAGCCCGACGAGAGGAGCGCTTGAGACTTGAGATTCGATCTCTTCACCGCCGGTTGAAGGAGCGCTACGGAGCACCGAAGATGCATAGCGAACTCTCGGCGCAGGGAGTTATCTGCGGGAAGAACCGGGTCGCACGCCTGATGCGAGAGGAGGGGCTAAGGGCCAGGCGCACTCCTCGCTTCAGAGTGACCACTCAGTCGGGCCATAACTATCCTCTCGCCGAGAATCGGCTCGCTCGGCGATTTGAGCTCTCTAGCAATCGGCAAATAAATCGAGTGTGGGCTGCCGATATCACCTACCTGCCGACTGGAGAAGGATGGCTGTATCTCGCGGTTATCCTCGACGTGGCATCCAGGCGCGTCGTGGGGTGGAGCGTCGATCGGCTCCTCGATCGCTCTCTGGCGGTGAGGGCCCTTATCATGGCACTCCGACACCGTCGTCCTCACCCCGGGCTACTTCACCACTCTGATCGCGGCAGTCAGTACGCCAGTGCAGAGTATCAGCGTCTTCTCTCAAAGCACGGCTTGCTTTCGAGTATGAGCCGCGCCGGTGACTGCTGGGACAACGCAGTCGTGGAATCCTTTTTTGCAACACTGAAGATTGAACTGGTCAGAGGCGCCCACTGGCAGACCCGAGATCAGGCCAGGCAGGCAGTAGGCGAGTTCATCGAAATCTGGTACAATCGCCAGCGCCGTCACCAGACGCTGGGTTATCGCACACCCGTGCAATACGAAACCGAAGTGCTCAAACGAGCAGACGCAGCTTAAACCACGTGTCCACTAAATCGGGGCAAGTCCACCTTACGCCGCCAGAAAGCTTGCAGCTGAGAAGCTGTAAAGCTATCAGCTTCCCTGCTTCAGTTATGTGGATGTCAGATTGCGCCAAGATCAACGGCCCGCCTCACACAGAGAATCTCTTCTCCACTTCCTTCCAGTTGACGACGTTCCACCACGCCGCGATGTAATCCGGCCGACGATTCTGGTACTTGAGGTAGTACGCGTGCTCCCAAACATCGAGTCCAAGGATCGCCTTCTGGCCGTCCATTAAGGGATTGTCCTGGTTCGGCGTGCTCGTGATCGAGAGCTTGCCGCCGGTGTTGATCAACCACGCCCACCCCGATCCGAATCGTCCAACGCCCGCGGCACTGAACTGCTCGCGAAACTTCGCAAAATCCCCGAACGCGCTCTTGATGGCGCTTCCAAGATTTCCCCCCGGCTCGCCGCCGGCCTTTGACGCCATTATCTGCCAGAACATCGAGTGGTTCCAGTGTCCCCCTCCGTTGTTCCGAATCGCTGTGCGGACAGCTTCGGGAGCTTTGTTGACGTTGCGCATCAAGTCATCGAGGGACTTCTTCGCCAGCTCCGGCGCTTTCTCGATGGCCGCATTGAGATTGTTCACGTAGGTCTGATGGTGTTTTCCGTGATGGATCTCCATTGTTTTCGCATCTATGTGTGGCTCGAGGGCCGCGAAGTCATAGGGAAGCGAGGGAAGCGTGAATGCCATTGTCTTTCTCCTGTGTGATATCCGCTCAACAGCCGCCGAGCGCCTTGCAGCCGGCGCTTGTTATCATCTCCGGAGTTCCCCAGTTTCGATCGCAGGCGCCTCGGTGTAGCGTCTCCTGCGCTTTGCTTTGTATCCGCTGATGAGGCCCGGAAGCATCGAGATGAAGATCACGATCACGACGACGATCTCGATGTGCTTGTCGATTCCGGGAATATAGCTGCCCAGAAAATATCCAATGCCGAGCATGCTCCAGATCCAACAAAAAGCGCCGATGACGTTGAACGTGATGAAGTCTCTGAGTCTCATTCCTCCAACGCCCGCGATCACCGGCGAAAACGTTCGGATGATCGGCATGAATTGGGCTAGGACGATAGTCTTGTGTCCGTACTTCTCGTAGAACTCGTGAGCGCGAATAGCATGCTTTTTGTTGAAGAAGAGGCTGTTCTCTCGCCTGAAGACCCGCGGACCGGTGGCGCGACCGATGGAATATCCAACTGAGTTACCGAAGATTGCTGCCAAAGTGAGGACAGGAGCGAGTGCGTATACGTTGAGGTATCCTCTTGCTGCCAGGAGTCCAGCCGTAACCAGCAGTGAGTCGCCGGGTAGAAATACTCCTACCAGTAGTCCCGTTTCGGAAAAGACTATTGCGGCAAGTCCGAACAGTCCCGCCCATTGCACGAGATCGGGAAGATTCGACAGCCGGTGGAACAGATCGGTGATCGCCTGCATCGAGACGGGTTAGAGAGGTCGAATGGAAGAGAGACGTTCAAGTTCACCGCCACCCCGACGCAAAGCAACTACCGGAGATTGGCTGCTCGCGTTTCCCGAGCGTCGTCCGCGAGGGTTCCGGCGGCCGCCCGGCAGAGCTGAAAGAATCTTCAATTCGATATCGGTCGCCATGCTCGTGGTGTTCGCGGTGGGTTGGTCGTGGTCAATCGCGCGAGCCCGCGCTGCCGGCGATACTGGTGCGGTCACGCCGGCGACCGCGAATATTGCAAGTGCTTTGACCGAAGGAGCGGCGCCATCGGTTGCCTACCTGACCGGCGCGGCGCTCGCCGCACTAGCTACCCCCGCGCGGGGAGAGAGCGGGAAACTGCGAGCACGAATTCAGCAGCCCGGAACGCCGATCGCGCCCATTCTTGCGGACACACTTCCGCCCGGCGCGGTTGCGGAATTCTCGTCCGGGGCGGCGGCGGAGTCGACGTCAAAGCTTGTCGCTCCCCAACGGCCAGGCACCTGGAGCCTCGCGCTCAAAATTGGCAACGCCATCAAGCCACTTGCCGATTTCAGCGTCATCACGCTTCGTCCCGCGACCGAGAAGCGAGCCGGACGACTGGGTCTTTACTACATCGGAAACTGGCCCGCTGCACGAAAAGGCAGACCGGGCGTGAGCTACGATCCGCCGAGCGGGTTCATCGAAGTGACGCAGCAGAATCAGAACACCCAGCTCTCCGACCACTTCAAGCTCAAGGATTTTCTGCCGCACGATCAGCCGAATGTCTGGCCCAAGTACATCGTGGTCGACATGAAGATGATCGACAAAGACGAGCTGGTGCTGCAGGATCTGAAGGAGCACGGGATCAATCCGAATGGAGTGCGCGTGTTGAGCGGATTCAGAACGCCGCAGTACAACGCTGCCGGAGGGGATCCTCGTGGCCGCGCCGCGTTGAGCCGACACATGTATGGGGATGCCAACGACATCTTCATCGACAACAATGGAGACGGGCAGATGGACGACCTGAATCACGACGGGCGCGTGAATATTGCAGATGCCAAAGTCATACTTGACGCGGTCAATCGCGTCGAGCGGGCACACCCTTCGCTGATAGGGGGGTGCGGCATATATTCCGCTACATCCGCGCACGGGCCGTTCACCCATATTGACACGCGAGGCTACCCCGCTCGCTGGATTGGAACAGGAGACAGCTAATGGACACGACAACAACCGCGAGCCCGGCGACTTCGGTGGAGGATCACCGGCACGCACCCGCCAACCCGAAGCGCGATCCGGCGATGCCCGTGCGACTCGCCGATCTCGAACCCTACGTCGGCCTGGGCTACCTGTCGAAGCTGTTCAAGCTTATGGCGATCATTCTGCTCCTTCTGCTCGTCTCAGAGATCATCACCGGACTCGTGACGCAGGGCACTACCTCGATTCCGACACTGCTGGGCGAGATGAGCCGCCTGGTGGTACTCGCTGGATTGCTCTGGGGAAGCGGAGATCTCGCGCTGCTTCTCATCGACATGGGACACGATGTGAGGGCAACGAGAATCCTTCTCGGCAGACAAGCGCTGCACCAGACAGGTTCTACCGGGATCACACCGCCGTCAGGCTCTCCGCGAGTTGAGGGAGGAAGCTTCGTGGAGCGTGGTCCCCGCTAAGCTCTACACCATCGGTCACTCGACCAGAACGCTCGAGGAGTTTCTCGGGCTTCTGAATAGGGAAGGCGTGTCACATCTCGTGGATGTGCGCGCCTTCCCTGCGTCGGCGAGATACCCGCACTTCTCCCGGTCGAATCTCGAGAGGGCCATTATCGATAGCGGCGGGCGATACACGCATCTGCCGTCGCTCGGCGGACGCCGGCGCGGACGGCGCGACTCGCGCAACACTCAATGGCGAAACGCGAGCTTTCGGGCGTATGCCGATTACATGGAGACGCGCGAGTTCGGTGAGGTGCTGGACGATCTTCTTGCTCTGGCCAGCCTCGAGCCCACCGTGATCATGTGCGCGGAGGCTGTGCCGTGGCGATGCCACCGCTCTCTAATCTCGGATGCTGTACTCGCGCGGGGAGTGCCGGTCGATCACATCCTCGATGCAGGAACGCAGTCGCATCGTTTGACGTCATTCGCGCGAATCGACGACGAAGGAAAGGTCAGATACGATGTCGCCACACAGAGCGAGCTGTTCGGAGCGAAATCTCCGTAGAGAGCAAGGTCGCCGCGGAGCCGCAGGCATGCTGGTTGCCATACTGCCCGGCGTGCCGTAGCGTAACGCCAGGCCGAACGCGTGCTGTGCGCAAAGCGGGGTCCTTTTCTGTCGCGCCGGGTGTAACTCACTTCTTGCGAGGATGCCATCATGCTTTGGACGATCGCGGTAATACTCTTCATCCTTTGGATTCTAGGGTTCTTCGTGGTGCACGTCGGTGGCGGGCTGATCCATCTTCTGCTCGTGATTGCGGTGATCGTCGTCATCTATCGTCTCATCACCGGCCGACCAGTCGTCTAGAGAGATCTCACCCCGCCGCGGCGGCTTGGTTGCTTCGGCAGAATGCTGCTCTTCCCTCCGTTATCCGCGCTGACCGCGATGGGGAGAGCAGCATTTTCCATCTGGGTCGATGACCCGCGAGGATGTCTTCCCTTCGGGAGAGCCGAGCCCGATCTCGGAATCGATTCTCTCGGCAGTGAGAGTCGTGTTGTACGAGCCGCAGGACCCCGTGAACATCGCTGCGACGATTCGAGCGATGAAAAACATGGGATGTCCCAATCTCTACCTAGTTCGTTCAGTTCAATACGATCCCTGGCGACTCGAGGGAATCGCGCACGACACCGCCGATATCATCGAGCGCATCAGGAACTTCGACACAATAGAGGAGGCGCTGGAGGGCGCCGTTAGAGTCGCTGGGTTTACCGCCAGGCGTCGAGCCGCGAAGCGCGATTTGAACACGCCGAGGTCGGTGAGCGGCGAGTTACTGGAGTTCGCAGGGCAGGGTCCGGTCGCGATTCTGTTCGGAAGGGAAGACAAGGGACTTCCAAATGAAATTCTCGATCGCGCGCACATCGTGGTCACCATCCCGACGACGGAGCATGCTTCGCTCAACCTCGCCCAGGCTGTCCTGATCGCGCTCTACGAGTTGCATCTGTCGGCTGCTGACTCGACGCGAAAGTTTGCGCCGCCGCGCAAGGATGCGCCGCCAGCCACCGCCGAAGAATACGAGCAGCTCTTCGCCGATACCGAGCGCGCGCTTTACGCAATCGATTTTTTCAAGACGCGCTTTCATGAGCACATCATGCGAACAGTGCGCACGCTGTTTTATCGCGCCGCTCCAGACTCGCGCGAGCTCGCTCTGCTGCGCGCGATTTTTATCGAGGTGATTCGAACAATCGACCGCATCGCGAGCGGTAAGGCAGGAGGTTTGCAGCAGTGAGCGCGCACCTTGCGCCGCATTACCGGTCCGGACATTTTTCCGCCTGTCGATCGCTTGTGAAATTCTTCACAAAGCCGACGGATTAACTCGCCTTTACACGATTACTCGCGGATGAATTTGCGAAGCAGATGGCTGGCAGCGCCGGGATTCGTTTGCATCGCGGCGCTTGCGACCATGCTCTCTGCGTACAGCGGCGCTTCTTCATCAGAAGGCAACAGCCCGGTTCAGCCGCTCGCGTTTCGACACACGATTCACGTCGACACGTTGAAGATGAACTGCCTCTATTGCCATTTCTCCGCCAACAAATCGTTTGATCCGGGTCTTCCCGCTGTCGGCACGTGTATGGGCTGTCACACGGTTATAGCAGGATCATCGGAGGGCAACAAGGCGGAAATCCAAAAGCTTGCCGGCTTCTGGAACAAGAAACAGCCCGTGCCATGGATCCGCATTCACAAGCTTCCTGAGTACGTCCATTTCCCGCACATGCGTCATGTGAATGCCGGCGTGACTTGTCAAACATGTCACGGCCAGATTCAGAACATGAAGCAGGTGTACCAGGCTTCGTCGCTGAACATGGGCTGGTGCGTCAACTGTCACATCGGCCAGTCGAACCCGCCGTTCCGCGCGCGCTATGACTGCGCGTCGTGTCACTACTAGTCGAATGAGTCCCGACAGCAAATCGGCTGGAGCCGCTCGAGTCGCCGCCACTGGTGGCGTCAAGCGCAGGGATTTTCTGAAAGTGCTCGGTGTCAGCACTGCGGCGACGACCATGCTCGGATGCGCGTCCGAGAAGGTCGAGAAGCTGATTCCCTATCTCGTCTCTCCAGATCAAACGGTTCCCGGCGTGTCGACTTACTACGCTACGACGTGCCGTGAATGTTCGGCGGCGTGCGGTGTCATCGCCGAGACTCGTGACGGACGCACGATCAAGCTGGAGGGCAATCCTGAGCACCCGGTAAACCGCGGTGCACTTTGCGCGCGCGGGCAGGCGTCGCTGCAGGGACTCTACAATCCCGATCGCTATCGTGGCCCAATGGCGCGGCGCAACGGACAGCTTCAGGCCGTGACTTGGGAAGAAGCGCTACAGATCTTCGCGCAGAAGCTTGGAGAGACTCGGAGTCGCGGCGGCGCCACTGGGGCGGCGTTCATCAATCAACACGAGTCGGGAAGTTTTCCCGGATTTCTCGATGCGTGGCTCGCCGGGTTCGGAATGCCCAGCCATTTGAGCTACGACGCGGGAGCCGATCATGCAGCCATCGCGGCGAACAGGCAGAGCTACGGCGTCGCGTGGCCGAAATTCGATTTCCGCGCCGCGAGACTTGTCGTCTCGATCGGAGCGGATTTTCTCGATAGCTGGGGCGCGATGGTCCCGCAGCAGCTCGATTTTGCCGATGCACGCGCTGACCACGAGAAAGCGCCGAGACTGATTTACGTGGGACCGCGCCGATCGCTCACCGGGCTCAATGCGGATCAGTGGATTGACTGTCGGCCAGGCAGTGAGATGGCGATCGTGCGCGCGCTGTCGGGTCAGCTTCCAGTGGAGGCAGCCTCACAAGCGACCGGCGTCAAGTCCGCTGTGCTCGATGCGCTTGCGCGTGAATTTGCCGCCACTGCGCCGAGCATGGTGCTCGCTGGCGGCGGAGGAGTGGACGGGCTCGAGCTCGTTCTCGCCGCAAACGCGCTCAATCAGTCGCGCGGTAATGTCGGCGTCACCATCAAGCCGGGCGAAGGATACCTGGGCTTCGATCGGATGGCCACTCCCGCCGAACTTCGCGCGCTCGCCGAGCGCATGAATTCCGGCGGAGTGTCAGTGCTGATGGTACGCGGCGCCAACCCGGCGTTCACTCTTCCAAAGTCGGCGGGCTTTGCCGCGGCGATGGCGAAGGTGCCGTTCAAGGTGAGCTTCTCGAGCTATCCCGACGAAACATCGGAGCTCGCGGATTTAATTCTTCCCGATCATCACGCGCTTGAGCAGTGGGGAGACGCGGAACCAGTTCGCGGAACGATTTCGCTGCAACAACCGACCATGGATGCAGTGTTCGACACGCGGGCGACATCCGACGTGTTGATTGCTGTCGCCAAGCGAGACCCTGGCTCTGCGGCGCGTTATCCGATGGCCGATTACCGGAGCTGGTTTATGAGTCGGTTTCCGGGAGGCGCTGCGGGTCTCAGTGCCGCACTTCCGCGTGGCATCGCCGCTGGGTCGCTCGGAGAATCAACGGCGCCGCGCCCCGTCCCACCGGTGCGCGTCGGAACCCCGATCGATCAATCCAGCGGCAACATGTACCTCGTTGTCTACCCGCACCCGTTGATAGGTGACGGTAGGGGAGCGAACAAGCCGTGGCTCCAGGAGATCCCCGATCCTGTCACCAAGATCTGCTGGCAAACCGTCGCCGAGATAAATCCGTTGACTGCCGAGAGGATGGGGTTGGCAAACGGCGACCTGGTCACCCTGCAAACGGCGACAGGAAGTCTCACACTTCCCGTGCTTCGCTACCCGGGTACGCAGCGTGAGACTGTCGCAATCGCCACCGGCCGCGGACATCCGCACGCCGGCCGGTACGCGAAGGCCGGACTCAATCCGCTCGAGATTCTTCCCGCGATCGAAGATCGCGCTGGAGGTGTCGCGTTGGTATCGACCAAGGTGAACGTGACTAAAGCGGGCGGTCACGTGCTCCTCGTGACTACTGAAGGATCAGCGCGCCAACACGGTCGCGGCATCGGACAGGCAATCGCGCTGGCCGACTTGAGAGCAGGCCGGCCGGGACACGACACGGGTGCATCGCGTGCGATGGAGGTTGCACAGAACGGCGGACCTGAGACGCCGCAAGGAGAGCGTCCGGGTGGCGGGGCCGAGCACGGCGAAGAAATGCCGGGCGACGGGCCGCACCAATTCCTTCCGGGCCTTCGCTCTCCTATCGCCAACGACGCGCAGGGAGAGCAGGGCAACCCGAAATCGAACGACAAGGGGATGTACGACCCGAATCACTGGAGCGGCATGGCCAAACGCCGCTGGGCGATGACAGTCGATCTCGCGCGCTGCACCGGCTGCTCGGCCTGTGTGAGCGCATGCTACGCCGAGAACAATATTCCGACGGTCGGTGCCGACTGGCAGGGCGCCAGAGTGCTCCCTGACCGAACCGGATTCGGTGCGAACCTTCTTCGCAGCCGAGAGATGGCGTGGATCCGCATCGAGCGCTACTACGAAGGCGGCGAAGATGGCGGCGCCGATTTCGACACTCGCTTCGTTCCGATGATGTGCCAGCACTGCGGCAACGCGCCGTGCGAGCCGGTTTGTCCGGTTTACGCTACTTATCACTCGCCCGACGGCTTGAATGTGCAGGTCTACAATCGTTGTGTCGGCACCCGCTACTGCTCGAACAACTGCCCTTACAAGGTTCGGTACTTCAACTGGTTTGGTTACGGTGAGCCTGCGAGGCCACAGTACGCGTTTCCCGAGCCGCTCAACTGGCAACTGAATCCCGACGTCACCGTCCGCGGAAAAGGCGTGATGGAAAAGTGCACCTTTTGCGTGCAAAGAATTCGCGAAGGTGAGAACCGCGCGGCCGCGGAGAAACGTCCCCTCAAGCCCGACGAATTCACGACAGCGTGTGCCGCTTCATGTCCCTCGCGCGCCATCACGTTTGGCGACGCTGCCGACGAAAACTGGACGGTCACTCAGCTCGCGAAAGACGCACGCGCATATCACGTCTTCGAAGAGCTCAACACTTATACGGCGGTCGTCTACCTGAAGAAAGTGAGTCATCCGGCAGTGACAGCGGGGAAAGCATAGACATGGCGGCGATTACACAGCCAGTGCCTGCCCGCGACGAGCCCCGTCGCCCAAACATAGCGACCGCCGGCGTTCAGCTACCGGCGGTAAAGGAATACGAGCAGGTCGATCAGGAGATCATACGTACGCTCCGTCCATCGCTCGGCTGGTTCCTTGGGCTCGGAGTCGCCGTTTTCTTCCTGCTACTGGGCATCACTGCCTGGATGTACCAGATCTACAGCGGGCTTGGCGTTGCTGGCTACAACCCCCCGGTGATGTGGGGCGTTTACATCATCACCTTCGTCTTCTGGATCGGTATCGGCCACGCCGGCACGCTGATCTCGGCGATCCTCTATTTGTTCCGCGCTGGCTTCCGCACCACGATCTACCGCTGCGCGGAAGCGATGACGGTCTTCGCCGTCATGACGGCGGCGTTGTTCCCGATTCTGCATCTTGGCCGCCCGTGGAAGTTTTTCTGGCTGATTCCGTATCCGAACTGGCGATACATCTGGCCGCAGTTCAAGAGTCCGCTGGTGTGGGACGTGTTCGCGATCCTCACGTACTTCACGATCTCGAGCACTTTCCTCTTCATCGGACTGATCCCCGACATTGCGGTGCTGCGCGATCGCGAGGGCATCAGTCCGATCCGAAGGCGCATTTTCTCGGTGCTATCGCTTGGCTGGCGAAACACAGATAACGAATGGCGTCATTTTGCCCGCGCGTATCTCTTCCTCGCCGCGTTCTCGACACCGCTGGTGCTGTCGGTGCACTCCGTCGTGTCATTCGATTTCGCGATGGCACTGACGCCGGGTTGGCACACCACGATTTTCCCACCGTACTTCGTTGCGGGCGCGATTTTCTCGGGAATGGGGATGGTTTTCACGATCATCATTCCGCTGAGAAAGTTTTTTGGCCTCAAGCACTACGTCACGATCAACCACCTCGATGCGGCGGCCAAGCTCGCTCTGTTCACCTCGCTGGTCGTCGGCTCCGCGTACATGAGCGAATGGTTCGTGGCGTGGTTCAGCGGCAACGAAGCGGAGCAGAGTTTTTTCGCGAATCGTATCTGGGGACAGTGGTGGTGGGCGTCGGCCATTCTGTATACGTGCAACATGGTACTGCCGCTGTCGCTATTCGTGCAGCGACTGCGACGAAATGCGGCTTGGCTGTTCATCATTTCATTCACGATCAACATCGGAATGTGGTTCGAGCGGTTCGTGATCGTAGTGCCTTCGCTGTCGCACGAGTTCGAGCCATGGCAGTGGACCAGCTATCGTCCGACCTGGGTTGATTATTCGATTCTGGCCGGAAGTTTCGGCTGGTTTGCTATGTGGTTCATGCTGTTCATCAAGCAGCTGCCCGTAATCGCGATTGCTGAAGTGAAGGAGATAGTTCCGCCGCGACTCAGGACGCAGCATCCACACGGAATCGACCCGGCCGGAAGACATTTCGAGTTCGAGCCCGACACGCCGGGAGAGTACGCCTGATGCGCGGCGTACTGGGTGCGTTCCGCGAGCTCGATGCAGCCGTCAGCGCGATCGAAGCGCTGAAGCAAAGGAACGTCGGCGCAATCCGTGTGTTCACGCCAACGCCGCGTCACGAGCTCGAGGAAGCGATAGCAGCCCCGCCCAGCCCGGTGCGTCGGTTCACGCTCATCGGTGGTCTGCTGGGCGTGACCTTCGGATACTGGATCGCCATCTGGACTTCCGACTTCTGGCCGCTGGTAGTCGGTGGAAAGCCGATCGCCTCGTGGGTGCCCTATACCATTTTCGGCTTCGAGGTAATGGTGCTGATCGGCGGCCTGTCTACTGTTGCGGGTCTTCTCATCAACGCGCGCGTTCCCAGACTAACGATGATGGTGGGGTATGACCCGCGCTTCAGTCACGGCGATTACGGCGTTTGGGTCGAATGTCCCCCCGAGCTGGCCAGGACAGCGGAGGATCTTCTGCGCAAACACGGAGCGGTGGAGGTGCGTCGTGAGCGCTAGGATGCGCTCGATCGTCTTCGCGATCCCGCTGCTGCTGACCGCTTGCGAGTGGTTCACAGATTTCAAGCGGCAGCCATCGATCTCGACGTGGGAGCCCGTGAAGGACACGCTCACGCCCTCCCGCGGCAATCCGCAGATGTCTGTCCCGATTACTGGAACGGCGGTCGCCGGATTTCAGGTTTCTTATGGTGCATTCCCGGCGACGATCGATTCGATGGCAACACTCAGGAATCCGACACCGGCATCGGATTCCTCGCTTGCGAACGGCAGAAAATATTTTCAGATCAATTGCGCTGTCTGTCACGGTGATCGCGCGATGGGAGATGGGCCTGCGACAGGGTTTGGGATGCCGGGCATCAATCTCACGACCGACATGACCAAGGCTCGCACTGACGGATACATCTTCGGCATGATTCGAAATGGCCGAGGCCTGATGCCGCCTTATAACAGAATCGAAGAGATGGATCGCTGGGATGTCGTGAACTACGTCCGCGCGCTCCAGGGAATCAGCGGCAAGACGGTGCCGGTTGGCCCGCTCGCTCCGCCAGGCGTTACTGGCGACAAGGTTCCCGGTCCGACAAGAACAGCGCCGAACGTGCCTGCTCCGTTCTACAACCCGCGGGCGTTGTTGAATGGTGATTCGGCCAAAGCGGGGTCGGACAGCATCCGCGAGAGAGTGATCCGATGACTACGCACGACGCTCATGCTCCAAGCAGAGAAGAGGTGCTCGTCGGGATGGATCGGCCTACTGCGCCAATTCTGAAGACGATTTCGTTGGTGCTCGCGCTCATCGGACTGCTGGTCTTTGTCATTGGCCTGTTCCTCCAGCCAGATCGAGTTTGGCAGGCACTCCTCGTCAACTGGCTGTACTTCACATCGATATCGTCGGCCGGAGTAACGTTCGTCGCGGTCCAGAGAATCACGACGGCCCGATGGTCGAGGCCGATCATTCGATTTCTCGAGGGATACGTCGCTTTTCTCCCCGTTGCGTTCGTCCTGCTGCTGCTGATTCTATTCGTTGGCCGGCATCACATCTTCTGGTGGTCGAACCGGATTCCCGAGATTGCCGAGAAGCGCATTTATCTCAACCCGCCGTTTTTCTTTTCGCGCGTGATCGCCATCTCCCTCATTATCACCCTGCTCAGTGTCTGGTACATCTACACGTCTGTGAGACTGGACGTCGGAATTGTTCCGGAGTGGGGGGCGAACTGGGCACGCGGAATTCGCGAACGGATGCGGCGAGGCTACCGCGACGAGAGACGCGAGCTTCATTCGACGCACTCGCTGCAGGGAAAACTCGCAGTGTTCCTTGCCTTTGCATTTGCGTTTGGATGGATCGTGCTGTCGTGGGATCTCTCCATGTCCCTGGATCCTCACTTTCAGAGCACGATGTACGGCTGGTGGTTCTTCATGGGGGCTTGGGTCGCAGCACTTGCCAGTTGGACACTGATCGTCATGGCCTGGCGCAGATACCTGGGTCGCTACGACTTGATCCAGGACAAACATTTCCACGACCTGGGCAAGCTCTGTTTCGCGTTCACTGCATTTTGGGGATACCTCACCTTCGGCCAGTACCTCGTGATCTGGTATGGTAACCTCGGCGAGGAAACGCACTGGATGCGACTTCGGTTGATCGAAGGGTGGCGTATTCCGACGCTGACCGGCGTCGCGCTGATGTTCGTGTTTCCATTTTTCGGATTGCTTTCGCGCGCGGCGAAGGTGTTTTTGCCGACGCTGGTGCTATTTGCAAGCTGCACGGTCATTGGTCTCTGGGTGCATCGGTATCTCGAGGTGTATCCATCGATCTACGGTGCCGTGACCAATATTCCGCTCGGTTTGTGGGAGATTGGTGTCATG
>DASWCI010000007.1:0-4279 GCA_036390195.1 Gemmatimonadaceae bacterium | reverse complement strand
ACCGAGTGATTCGATCAGCTCGAAGACTGTTCGCTGCCGCTTAGATCTCGCGAAGGCCTTGTCTCGTTCCAGCAGCGATGGAATGTCCGCACCGAGTCTTGCAATGCGCCGTGTTTTTCGCGACGGATGCGGATCCTCGGCGCCGGTGAGTGCGGCAGGGAGCACAGTTCGCAGCACGACACCGAGTGGCACGATGTAGTAATCCGCCATCCACTTGCACAGCTCGAGCAGCGAGGACCCGATGGCCGGTTCGGCGTCCGGCGATTCGAGTACAGCTTTAGGCTTTCGCTTGAGCGGGCTGACGTCACTTAATCCGACGCAGATGCCTATTTCCTTACCGCTCCGCAGCGGGACCACCACTCGCGAACCAACGACTACCGGATTCTCGAAACCGTCTTCAAGTGCGTAGTTGAATGTCTGGAAGAGTGGAAGCGGCAGTGCGACGTCGACAAACCGCGGTCCCCTGTCACGCACTTTGAAACGCCGCCGCTAGGTCTATGGTCGGTGCGGGGCTTGCGCCGAGGCCGGGAGCGTCCGAGAGTCGAATCGATCCGCCCGGTATGGAAGCGCCACGGAATGGGTCATTCGAGAGGAGCGCGGCTCCGTCAAAATCGGCGTAGTCGAGGAGCGGCGAGACTTGCGCGATCGCGGAAATGCCGAGCGAGCTCTCGATCATGCAACCAGCCATTACCTGAAGATCCAACGCGCGGGCGGTATGCACCATCCGTAGCGCTTCGCGCAGACTTCCACATTTTGCGAGCTTGATGTTGATGCCATCGACGGCCCCGGCGAGCTTGGGAATATCGGTGGCCACGAGGCACGATTCGTCAGCGAAAACCGGCAGCTTGGACCGTTCGCGAACGAGCCGGAGTCCTTCGATGTCATTGGCAGGGACCGGCTGCTCGAGCATCTCTACGCCCTGGTCCGCGAGGAAGTCGCTCATGCGCACCGCGTGCTTCGCCGTCCACGCGGCGTTCGCATCGACGCGCAAACGCTTCTCCGGCGCCGCGTTTCGGATGGTGCGCACTATCTCCATGTCGCGATCCGTGCCGAGCTTGATTTTCAAAATCGGATACTCGCGCGCTTCTGTGACCCGTCGTTCCAGCTCATCGTTCTCGGCGATCGCTATGGTGAAGCTGGATTGCGGTGTCGTCGTCACATCAAGACCCCACATGCGATAAACCGGGAGTGCTAGGCGCTTCCCAATCAGATCGTGAAGAGCCGCGCTAACGGCACTCTTGGCTGACGCATTGCCACGGAGGACGCGGTTGAGTTGCGACTCGATCGACTCGAGCGAGAATGGATCGGCTCGCTCGAGTATTGGCTTGAATTGTCCGAGCGCCGCAAGGACCGTCGAGACAGATTCGCCGTAGTACCGATTGGGAGCGGCTTCTCCAAAACCTTCGAGCCCGTCGTCGTCGGTGATTCGGACGATGACGTTCCGGTGATGCGCGTAACCCCCGCGTGCAATCACGAACGGATGCGTGGGGCTGAGCTCGATTGTCTGGTGCGAGAGCTTCATCCGGCGGCCACTGCTGGCGCGGCTCGCGCTGTCCGCGCCATGCGGTATTCGTGGTGTGCTGAGGCGGTCGACAGGAAATTAATTAGCGCGTCGGCCAGATCGTTGCCGCGGTCGAAACGGTGGGCGGGATTCTTCTCGAGACAACGCATCACGATTGAGGCCATCTGCTGGGGAATTCTAGAGTCAACCACGTCCGGCGAGACGGCGGTCTCTGTCACATGCTTGTAGCTGATCGAGTAACTGTCTGCTCCGTCGAAGGGTGGGAAACCAAGCAGGGTCTCGTACATCACGACGCCGAGGCCGTAGATGTCGCTACGACCGTCGAGGAGTTTTCCGCGCGCCTGCTCAGGCGACATGTAGTGCGGAGTTCCCATGACATTTCCGCTTCCGGTCATACGGCTGCGGAAATGTCCGGTAGCGATTCCGAAATCGGTGACGAGTGCGTTCTCGTCTTCATCGAACAGAATGTTGTCCGGCTTGATGTCGCGGTGCACCAGTCCACGTCGGTGGGCGTAATCGAGTCCCGTAGCGACCTGCGCAGCGACGCTGGCGGTAGTTTCCGGAGAAAGCGAGCGATGCCCGCCAATGCGATCACTCAGTGTGCCGCGCGCCAAGTACGGCATCACCAGGAAAACGTGATCCTCAACCATTCCGAAATCGATGATCTTGCAGATGTGCGGGTGCATCAGCTGCGCCGCGGATTCCGCTTCCCGCTTGAACCGCTCCCGCATCTCGTGCTCGCGAGCGAGGTGCGGATGAAGAACCTTGATCACCACCGGTGAGTCGAGGGCGACGTTGAGCGCGTAATAGACGCTCGCCATCCCGCCCTCGCCGACACGGTGCATAATCGTGTAGCGGCCTCCCGTGACCTGACGGAGTGCAGTCACCGACGGATCGGGCGGCGATTGCCGACGATCAGAGCTTTCGGGCAGGCGGATCCCGCAACGAACGCAGCGCGCGGCCTCGCCGCGGTTCCAGCTTCCGCAATCAGGACAGAACATCGTCAGGCTCGGAACTGCATCCGTACGAAATCGTACGGAGGCCAAGGTCCGGTAACTCGGAAGTCGAGGGCAGTTTGACGCTGCGCTTCCTTGGACACCGTGTCCTTGAAGGTCTGCCAGCGCTGACTGTCGATGAGA
This sequence comes from Gemmatimonadaceae bacterium, assembly GCA_036390195.1. Classification (GTDB taxonomy): domain Bacteria; phylum Gemmatimonadota; class Gemmatimonadetes; order Gemmatimonadales; family Gemmatimonadaceae; genus UBA4720. Next base: position 1,618 of record DASWCI010000007.1, on the reverse strand, counting down.
AACGATGCGCGAGCGACGACGCCATCTTCCTCGTCACCGTCGGCTTTTGGCAGCGTAACCGTCGCCGCGGCCTGAGTACGAAGCATTCTGAGACTTTCGGCCGCCAGAGCCGCGAAGCTCTTTTGAGCTTCCCCATCCTCAGGCCTGCCTTGGGTCGTGATGCTTACGCGCGCGGCGGCGTGTCCTTCGACCACCGCCAAAGCCTCGGTAAGCGTGAAATAGTGCAGTTCCAGCCAGCGAGTGAGTATCGACTGCGACTGGAATACCGTTCCGGGCGGAGCAGGTAGAACCGTCGAGTGCGCGTGTGCTTCCTCGAGGACTCGCAGGTATTTGGCCATTTCGTCGTCGTCGAGCGTCGTCACGGTGTACGGAGAGGGCTCGACGATCGCCGCCAGGGCGCGGTAGTGCACCAGACTTGTCTCCTCGGCCAGCGATGTCGCCTGCCCCGACTCGACAGCGGCAACGCCGTACAGGCGCAGCGAGCTTACAGTAGCTTGCGCCATTTGAGACCTGCGAGGATTGTCAAACCGAGCGCGAGTTGCGCGAGGACAAGAATCATGAAACCGTACGGATGACCGTGAAGCGGAATATGCTCGAAGTTCATTCCCCACATTCCGCTCACCACGACGAACGGAAGCGTAACCGTCGCGACCACGCCGAGCGCCTTGGTCGCCATACCTAGACGATTGGAGACCTGTGTTAGATAGCTGTCCAGGGTGCTACTCAGCAGCTCGCGGTAGGTCTCCAGCGAGTCGTAAATCCGCAAAACGTGGTCGTAGATATCCCGGAAATAGATCTGAATGTCGGAGGTGAGCAGTGTGCTGGGCCGGTTGGTAAGGACACTCAGCGCGTCCCGCTCCGGCGCCAGGTGGCGGCGGAGGGTCAACACCAGACGCTTGACCGCGAAGACTTCGCGCAGAGCGCCCTGATCGAACGTCCCGTAAATCTTTTCCTCGAGGCTGTCCATGAACTCGTCGAGCTTGTCAATGATCGGGAAGTAGGCGTCGACGGCCTGATCGACAATCGCGTGCATGAGTTTCGCCGGGCCGTGCGTTGCGAGCTCGGGCTTCCTCTGGAGCAGCTCTCGAGTTGAATCGACCGGGTTCGTGTCTGCTCCGTGCACCGTGACCAGGTAGTTTTTGCCGAGAAAAAAGCTGATGTTGGCAGTATCGAGGTCGTAGGGATCGTCCGTGGTCTCGCAGAAAGCGACGGTGCGGACGATGAGCAGCACGTACTGGTCGAACTCCTCGAGCTTGACCCTGGATTCCGGGCTGACTGCCTCTTCGATGGCCAGTGGATGGAAATGGAAGACATCGCGCAGCATCGCCACCTTTTCGCCGTCGCGTGTGTCGATGTCTATCCAGAGTGTGCCCTCTCCCGACGCCAGGGCACGCTCGATCTCCTCGCGAGACAGATCCAGGCGAATCCGACCGTTTGGATCGTTATAGCAGCTCCAGACGTGCGGCTCTGCCGATGGTCTGACGTATTGCAACGGTTTGATTGCAGCGCTCATGAGTTTGGAAGTTAGCGGCTAGGCGGCTAGGGCGCCCAGATGTCGAAGGGCTGCCTGAGCCAACCTTTCTGGTGCGTATCCGCCCTCGAGCGCGCTCACGATTCG
>DASWCI010000006.1:0-14694 GCA_036390195.1 Gemmatimonadaceae bacterium | reverse complement strand
GCGGCCGACGGCGGCGGCGACCTCGATCTCGTCGTGTGGGGCGACGACGGCCGCCCCGCGCGGCTGAACGGCGAGTACATTCGCGACGAGGACGAGCAGGCGACGTATCTGCGTGAGGTGCTGGATGTCTTCGAGGCCGAGGGCATCGACAGCGCGTTCGTCAACACCTTCGCGCGCTACGACCTGCCGCACCGGAGGGACCCGCGCGCGGACTTCGACCTGGCGAGCTTCGGCGTGGTCAAGGTGCTCGACGGCCAGGGCGATGCTCGCGGCCGGCGGTACCCCGACATGCCATGGGAGCCAAAGACCGCATTCACCACCCTGGCGGACTGCTACGGCCGCTGAGCGCGTCGGCGCTCGGAGGGAAGGCCCACCGCCCCAGGCAGGTGGTCTTCAGCTGCAGTTTAGTCTTATCGCGCCCCGAACTGGAAGTCGTGCTCGAGAACCATATTGGCCGGAAGCACCAGTCTCTCCTGCAGGGTATTCTTTCCCGCGATTCCGACCTTAGCGGTGATCTGCGCACCGCGAGTGAATCCGCATAGCACGTAGGATCCATCGCTGTTGCTATCGGTCTCCGTCGTGCGCTGTTGGTTGGTCGATATCAGTCGGCCATTCTGCTCGACCCAGAGCATTTGCCAAGTCGCCCAGACGTGTGCCCTTGGCAACGCTTTTCCCGTGGCGTCTCTGACGTATCCCGCCATCATTCCTTGCGCTTCGGTAGCCGTTTCATTTTGACCGCAAAGATTTTTGCGCAACGTTCCGTACGATGGAACGATCACCGACGCTTGACCGCGTGACCCGGCGGGCAACGAGATTGATTGGACGCGCTCAGCAACATGGAATAACCGCAGCCGAGGATGCTCAAATACGATCGTATCGTTGAGGGCGCCGTCGATGGCGAGCTCATAAGCTCCGCCGGCATTGGTTAGAGTCTTGAACCGCCCCCCACCCGTCGAAACCCGAACGCCGCTCAGCGCCCTGCCACTCGAGCTGTCATAGACGATTCCCACGAGCACTGATTGACTTGCTGGCTGTGGTGCATCGCCCGCTTGAGCAGTTCCCGCTCGCGACGCTGAAGCAAATGCTGGCCCGACGCGAGCGGTGCCCGTCGGTCGCGCTTCACCGCCGACTTCCTGGTATCCGACAAGACTGTCTCGCGAGACGGCCGGTGATCTGACATCGGTCGATGCCGCCCGCGCGACGCGCGGCATCCTGATGTACCAACGCGGCACGATCCATTGCCCACCCGGCAGCTGCTGAAACTCGAGGCGTCCGGTCGTTCTCGCGATCCGCAAGGGAATCGGAAGGTTTACGTAATCGAAGTTCAGAGAGCGGAGCGAATTGCCTTTGGGATCCAGCCACAGAACTCCGCTTAGCTCGGGCTGTGCGCTGACTCTGGAGGGCCTGAATTCCAGGCCGACCAAACCCGTTTCGGCGCCGTAACCGTGAATCGCGTTGAAGCAGTGTGATTTTACGAACTGGTCAGAGAGAATCGTCGCGGCATCGGGTGCGCGGTAGACGTCGCTGTTCGAAGCTTCGCCGCGACGCGTGGAGTCGATCTGATCCCACGAGATGCCAGTCACGGGTCGACGGGATAGTCGCGCCCGCTGCTCGGCGCGCTCGGAAACTATAGACAGGTTACGATCTAGCACGCGTTCGTACAGATCGACATCGAGTGGGACGAGGCCCTGGGTCTCAGTGAGTGCCGTAGCGGCCAGTGCCTTCTTCAACTCCACCCAGATGTCGCCGGCCGCAGTGCCGGGTCCGGTGAGCGGCTGACAAGCCATGTCGCTCCGCAACAGGACCGGCGGCGGAGTTCTGGTTGGCGCCATTCCCACGCGAACGTAGATTGGCCGATCTGCGAGATGCAGCTGGACCGACATCCATGTGTCGAAGCCGACCTTTTCGGCGCGTATGCGATAGGGTCCGCGCGAAGGAGCGCGCAAATACGTGCGTCCGCCCTGATCGCTGAACTCCCCGCCGAGCGGGATAGCTCCGGCAGAATCGAGCAGTGCGACGTTGGCACCGACGATCGGCTTTCCGGTCGATGCCTCAACGACTTCGACGCGAAATTCCTGTGCGCCGGCATGAACGGCGGCGGACAGAATCGCCGCTGCCAGAGTGATTGGAAGTAGGACTGACCTGAGTTGCATGAATCCAGCGCCTAAAGACGGTGATAAGATGACCGGCCAGGGCCGGGCATGGTCTATTTAAAGGACGCTCGATCCTTAATAGGGTTTTGGATTGGGTGGGCTCCCTGCTGTTAACCGGCTCAAATTCGCGGCGGAGCTGGACGCCCGGCTCTTCAAATGACTGCGTCCCCGCCTAGCGTCTCATTACGCCGCGCCGTTTTCCCCTTCGTATCCTTGGCCGCTGCCGCTTGCTGGCGTTTCCTTTCCGCCACGAGGGCCTTCACCCATTCCTCCACGCGCTCGGCCTGTGCTTCGTCGAGATGCTCTTCCTCGTGCTGAATCGGTGAGACTGACGTCGCTCCGCTCTCATGCGCTATCTCCTGCAGCAAGCTTTCCCACGATCTCGCCTGTACACCCTCGCCGACGGTCCGCATCACCAGCCAATCAGCGAGATTCGCCGGACGATCATAGACCTGAATCTGAAAGCGAATCACATCGGCGATCTGTTCTGACAGAAATCGGATCGCTCCGCTCAGAGGATGACCCGCAACGGTGACGAGAGTCGCCTGATTCGGAGCGAGCTCTTCGACGCGCACCTGCACGTTTCCACGGACAGGCAGCGCCATCGTGATCGTCGTTCCTTTATCCAACACGGTGGGAGCGCCCGGCTCGGCGTGAAGATCCATGAGCCACGGTGTCAGCTCACCGAAACGCAAACGGAATCGCGCGAAGAGCTCTTCCGCGGTGAGTGTGCTTCCGCCGAGATTAATCCAAAACCGCTTCCTTTTCAGGGCGCCGACGCCTTTGTCCGGGGTCTGCTCTGGAAGCGCATCGGCGAGCTTCCTCAGCCCACTCTCGAGAGGCGTAGGCTTGATCTTGAAGACGCCGATCAGCGCGTTCGTGCCGGGAGTTCTGATGACGCTGCCCTCGGTCAGCATGGTCAGCTGGCTCTCCGTTACCGGGAGTTTGACTCCGAGGATGTTGGCCATGGTGATCCCGGCGCTGGCGAGAAATGGCGGAATGGGCACGCGAACAGGGGAGCGGCCCGTGATCTCGCACAGCTTGTCGAGCATCTCGTTGAGAGTAGTCTGGTCCTCGCCCGCGAGCTCGAGGACGCGGCCATGGAGATCGGTGCGGCGCACGGACTCAGACAGCGCAGTGGCCAAATCCTCGACCCAAATTGGTTGGAATTTGTCATCGCCGGTTCCGATGACGGGAATCACGGGTAGTGTTCTCACGATCGTGAGGAGCAGAGAAACTACTTCGTCGCCCGGGCCATACACGTTGCCGGGACGGAGAATGACCCAGCCGCCGGCGAAGCCACGCACGATCTCTTCGGCGTGGCGCTTGGAGCGGTGATAGGGTGACGTTCCGGCTTCCGCCCCCAGAGAAGATATGTAAATGAACCGGCCGATTTTGCACCGCTCGGCCTCGCGCACAATGTTTCGAGTGCCCTCGACGTTGACCGTCTCATACGTAAGCGCCGGCGGTGATTCGTCCATGATCCCCGCGACATGAAGGACGAGATCGCATCCTTCAGCGCACCCGCGCAGGTCGCTTTGATCGGAGATGCTTGCCGGCCAGCACTCGACACCTGAAGGCCACTGAAGCGCGTCTTCGCCGGCGTTTCGGCTCAGGACGCGCACGCTGTGTCCCTGCCCCACCAGCTCTGGGACCACTGCCTGACCGATAACCCCCGTACCGCCGGTCACCAACACTTTCATCGCCGATCATCCTCTGCTCCGATCGCGATAGGGGCAGATTGGGTGCCAGCGACTGTGACGGCAGGAATTCAACAAAATGAGTGACCGGCCGAGCTTCGGCCTCGTCAATTCGGGGGACATGAACGTCCCGAATCGAGGGGAGGGGGAAGGTGTTGTCTAAAGTCGTCTCGTCACTCGCGCTTCTCGCGCTCGCGGCATGTGCTGTAAACAAGCCGCCCTACATAGTTGGAGCGGTCGGGCCCTGGAAGCAGGGTTACGGCCTTCAGAATCTCCAGGGCGTCGAGCTCGCCGTCGAAGAGATCAACAAAGCCGGCGGCATCAACGGACACCCGCTGAGGGTCATTAGTCGCGACGACGAGGGCGACGGAACGAAGGCTGCGAAGATTGCCCAGGACTTCGTGGCTACCCAGTCCATCTCGGCCGTCATTGGGCACGTCAATTCTTCGGGAATGCTCTCCGCCGCCCCGGTTTACGATGGACAGCTGGCCGCAGTCGCGACGAGCGCCACCTCCCCAGACCTCACCGGTATTTCGAGCTGGGTGTTCCGTATCATCTCCAGCGATTCGCTCAATGGAATAGCGCTGGCGAACTTCGCGTCCAAGTTCGGTCTGCGTGCCCCGGCGAGCGTAGCGGTTCTTTACGAAAACAACACCTATGGCAGGGGCTTGGCTGATTCCTTTCGCCGCTCCTTTCACGGCGACATTCTGAGTCTCGATCCCATCAACGCGGACCTGCCGACCGCGGAGCCGTACATATCATATCTCAAGAGCCGAAAACCCCGCATCGTTTTCGTTGCCGGTCGTGTCGCGTCGGGTCTCAAGATTCTGCAGGAAGCGAAGCGACAGGGATTCAATCCGATCTTCGTCGGTGGCGATGGCTGGCAGGGAATTCTCGCGGATACCGCGACTTCCGAAGGCGCCTACATCGGGATGTCCTTTACGCCGGAAGATCCTTCGCCGGCTGCACGCGCTTTCGTTGCCTCGTTCAGGAAGAAATACAATACCGTTCCTGATGCGCACGCCGCGCTCGCGTATGACGCTACGAAGCTCGTCGCACAGGCGCTCAAGGAGAAAGGTCCAGATCGGAGAGCAATTCGCGACTATCTGCATTCTTTGAATCGCGAAACGGCTTATCCCGGCCTGACTGGTCCTGCGTACTTCGAGGACAACGGCGATCCGGTCGGGATGCGCTTCCGCGTGCTCCGCGCGCACGACGGTCAGCTTACGGTGGCGGAGGCCAGATGAAGCTCCCGTTCAAGTTCCGGACGATTCGTCAGGTGCTGACGGTCGGCTTCGCGTTTCTGATTGTGCTGTTGCTCGGGGCAGGAGCAGTTGGCTGGCTCTCGATGACCAAGATGGCGGATAGAGTATCCGACACCTTGGCCGACGCGCAGCAGGAAGCAAAGGAGGCGTCGGAGTTCTCCAATGTGGTTACTCAGGAAATCCAGGCGGCAAACACCTACCTCAGTGATCAGGACGCCAAGTCCGACGCCGAGTTCCGCCGACTTGGCTGGGAAGCACACCGCCTGCACCGCAATTTCAACACGCGTCGAGACATGCTCGCCGAACAGATCGTTCGCACCGTTGCGATAGACACCACGCTGGCACGGGTGGAAGCATCCTTCGCGCTGTCCCATAGATTGACCGACTTGGGCAGGCTCGATGAGGCGCACGCCGAAGCACAGACAGCGCGAAAGATGGTGCCGGGCCTGCTGGAGCAGCTCACCGGCCTCGAGCATTCACGGGCGCAGCAGCTGGCCGCGATGTCTGCCGACCTGCGCGCTCAGGCGACCGCCCGCTCGCGCATCCTCGTGTCCGTGATCGCCGTCGCCACGCTCCTCGCGATGATGATCGTCATCAGAACCGGCCGCGCAGTCGGACGCCCATTGCGGCTGCTGGTCAGGCACGCCGTTCAACTGAGTCACGGAGATCTGCAACAGCGCACGGAAGGCGAGATGCCGGGCGAGTTTCGCACTCTTGCCGACGCAATGAACCACGCGACGATAGCGCTGTCACGAATCGCGTCCGGGGCGGCGAAAACCGCCGACGAAGTCGCGCAGTCTGCGAGCGACCTGGCATCGGCCTCGAAGCAGATATCCGCTTCGGCTGGTGAGGTTGCGGACGCGGTGGAAGAGGTATCTCACGGCGCCGAATCGCAGGTAGCGCAGCTGCGGCAGGTAAATGAAGCGCTAGATGGAATTCGCACCCGCGGTGACAACCTCGTTGGTGGCGCTCAGGAAGTGCACGGGCTGGCCAGCGCCATCGAAGCGGAAGCCGAAGCCAAGCGTATCGAGATTGACCGCGCGCTAAAGATTCTGTTCGATGTGCGGACGATCGTAGAGCAAGCGGCGGCCCAGGTTCGCGAGCTCAACACCAGCACCAGCGAGATCAACAAGTTCGTGGTCTCGGTAAGCCGCATCGCCGAGCAGACAAATCTTCTCTCGCTCAACGCTGCGATCGAAGCAGCGCGCGCGGGCGAAGCCGGACGGGGATTCGCGGTCGTCGCGGGTGAAGTGAGAAAGCTGGCCGATCAAACGCAGGCCGCCGCGGACGACGTGGTGAAGATGACCGACGGCGTGACGACGCGCGTCCTCGCCACTTCGAAGGCGATGGAGCAGGGCGTGACGCAGGTGGGCGAGATCGAGAGAGTGAGCCGCGACCTCGATAGCGCGCTGTCGACAATTCTTGCCGCCGCGGAGAGAACGAGGGCGGCCGCGGCGACAGTGACGACCGCCGCGACCGAGAATGCGCGCGCGGTCGATTCAGCCGCCGCGAATCTTGGACTGGTTGCCCGCACCGCCGAGAGTCACGCAACGGCGGCAATGCAGGTGAGCGCGTCGACGGAGGAACAGAGCGCGGCGTGCGAGCAAATGAGCATGGCATCCACGCAGCTATTCCACGGCAGTCACGCACTGAGGGATCTTGTTGGGGAGCTCAAAACCGACACTCCGGTGACGCCGCTCGCGACCGAATCGGCGGGAGAACATTCAACACATCCCAGGCTCACGCCGCCGCAACCGCGGCCGCCGCTGAAAAAAAAGGTCGCGTAAGCGACCTTTTGTTTAGCCACCAGCGGGCGTCGGTCTAGAGTTCGTTTCGCGGTCGGTCGGCGCAGGGGTCCTCTCCGGACCCTGCCCGCTATCGCGGGCGCCCGCGCTCGCTTGGTCGAAGCCCCTAACTACGCTCCTTCGCTCTGCTCAGTCGCGGGTCTTCTCCTCGCGCTCGCTTTGCAAAGCGCCTACGAGGACCCCTGCGCCTTCCTCCCAGGCACACCGCCTCCGCCCGTGCCGGTGCAGCCACAAAAGGCGCCCACTGCGGCATCGCTGAATCATCCGACCGTCCGGTTTCGTGAAGGGTCGTCGCTTAACTTTCAGTTGTGACTTTAGAATCGCGAACCATCGAACATGGCCTCCCACCCACCGCGGTCGTTCTCCTGAGCGGCGGGCTCGATTCTACTACCGTTCTCGCGATTGCGCAGAGGGAGGGGTTCGCCCTGCACGCTCTTACTTTCCACTACGGCCAGCGCCACTCGCTGGAGATCGACGCCGCAACACGAATCGCACGTAGTGCCGGAGTGCGTCAGCACCACGTAATCGATATCGATCTCACTCAATTCGGCGGATCGGCGCTGACGACGGATATCCCGGTACCCAAGGATCGAGATCTCGCTCCATACTCGGCCGCCGCGAAGGAGATTCCCGTGACCTATGTGCCGGCGCGCAACACAATATTTCTTTCCTACGCCGTCGCACTCGCAGAAGTTAGCGGTTCGTCGAACATCTTCATTGGCGTGAACGCGCTCGACTACAGCGGTTACCCGGATTGCAGGCCGGAGTACATCAAGGCTTTCGAGAAAATGGCGAATCTCGCCACACGCGCCGGCGTCGAAGGGAAGACGCGGCTCGTGATCCGCACACCTCTCATATCACTTTCCAAGGCCGCCATCATCAAGCTCGGCACGTCGCTCGGCGTGGATTACTCGCAGACGACCAGTTGCTACGACCCCGCTCCAACTGGCGAAGCGTGCGGACGATGCGACGCGTGCCAGCTGCGCCTGAAAGGGTTCAGCGAGGCCGGGCTAGACGATCCGATTCGCTACGCGACAGCCCAGAGCGCCAGTAGATGACATACACGGTCAAGGAGATTTTTTACACGCTCCAGGGCGAGGGCGCTCAGACAGGACGCGCCGCGGTGTTCTGCCGCTTTTCCGGCTGCAACCTCTGGTCGGGGCGAGAGGAAGATAGGTCGCGTGCGGTTTGCCAGTTCTGCGACACCGATTTTGTCGGGACGGGACCAGAGGGCGGCAGATTCACGAGCGCCAAAGAGCTTGCGGACGTAGTGGACGGATGTTGGATGGGCGGTGTCTCCCGTACAGACTCTGAGGCGGGGGAGGGGGCCGGAACTCTCGTCGATTCCGCGCCACAGCGCGGTCGCAAATACGTCGTATGTACCGGCGGCGAGCCGTTACTCCAGGTCGACGAATCCCTGATTTCCGCGCTCCACCAGCGCGGCTTTGAGGTCGCCGTCGAAACCAACGGCACCAGGCCCGCGCCCCGGTCGCTGGACTGGATCTGCGTGAGTCCCAAAGCCGGCGCCACGTTGGTACAAACGACCGGGAACGAGCTAAAGCTGGTGTACCCTCAGGAAAATGCGCCGCCGGAAAAATTCGCGCAGCTCGACTTCCGCCACTTTTTTCTGCAGCCGATGGATGGTCCTCACACAGCGCGAAACACAGCACTGGCCATCGAGTATTGCCTGCGGCATCCGCGCTGGCGCTTGAGTATCCAGACCCACAAACTCGTCGGGCTGCGCTAAGTCCGCAGCGCCGGACCCAGAGCACTTTTGCGCTGGCTTCGCGGCGTCCGCTCCTTGAGCTCGCTATCGAAGACATCGAGATACTTGATGCCCGAGCCAGTGTTGAAGAGAACTACTCGCTCTCCGAGTTTGATCTTTCCGCGCTCGATGAGCTTGCGCAGGGCCGGCACGCATGCACCTCCTTCCGGTGCTGCGAAAATTCCTTCTCTGCGCGCGAGCTCACGCGCGCCGGCGACCAGCTCTTCGTCAGTGACTGCAACGGCGATCCCTTCCGATTCACGGATCGCATCGAGAATGAGAAAGTCACCGATCGCCTTCGGGACACGTAATCCGGAGGCAACCGTCGCAGCATTGGGAAATTCCTCAGCGAACCGTTCGCCTTTCTCGAACGCGCGGACGATCGGCGCGCATCCCTCAGCTTGCACTGACACCATCCGCGGTCGCTTCTCGCTGATCCATCCCAGTTCCTGCATCTCGTCGAACGCTTTCCACATACCAACGAGCCCTGTGCCTCCTCCGGTCGGATAAATGATCACGTCCGGTAGGGTCCACGCCGATTGCTCCGCTATCTCGTAGCCAAGGGTCTTCTTTCCCTCGACTCGGTACGGCTCTTTGAGTGTCGAGACGTCGAACCACCCTTCCGCTTCCTTGCGCCTGGCCACTTCCGCGCCACAATCAGTGATCAACCCGTCGATAAGCGTCACGTGTGCGCCCGTTACCTCGCACTCGATCACATTCGCGCGAGGCGTGTCGCGCGGCATGAAGAGAAATGCCTCGAGTCCTCCGTGCGCGCAGTAGGCGGCAAGGGCTGCAGCGGCGTTGCCGGCCGATGGAGCTGCGAGTTTCTTCAATCCCAGCTCCTTTGCCATCGACACTGCCACTGACATTCCGCGAGCCTTGAAGCTTTGAGTGGGATTGAGCGATTCGTCCTTCACGTACAGCTCGCTCATGCCGAGCGCAGCACCGAGGTGTCTGGCATGATGAAGAGGAGTCCAACCTTCCCCGAGCGACACGATGTTGTCCTCGCGGCGGACGGGCAGCATCTCGCGGTAGCGCCAGAGATCAGCTCGCCGCGCGTAAAGCGCCTGTGGCGTGAGAAACTTGGCGATGCGCTTCAGATCGTAGCGAACCAGTAGCGGTTTCCCGCACTCGGTGCAGACGTTGTGGACACGTCGCGCCTCGTATTCGCGATGGCAGAAGGAGCACTCGAGCTTCTTGACGTGCATGGTTGACTTCGCGGTCCCGCAGAAGAATCAGATTGACGGGCGAGGTGACGACGCGCGCCTTAACTTTATGAAACTAAATGACGTTCAAACAGCTTGCCGTCCCGCGAATCTTCTATGCTCTGCGCCTCGTTGGCGCTCTGCTCGTCGCGACGGTGCTGCCGATTCTCATCGACAGGCGCGCCCGCCGGTAGATGTACATTGGCCACGTTGGTGTCGCGCTTGCAGCGAGACGCCTGCGGACGAGCATCGGTCTCCTTGTACTGCTCGTCGCCACGTACACGCCGGACTGGGTCGATACCGGGCTCTGCCTCGCCGGCGGGTACGATCCGCGCGAGATGTTATCCCACTCGATTCCGGCGGTGTTGGTCTTTGCGCTGGTCGGATTCACCGCGTACGCGCTCGCGACGCGCGACTGGACGAGTGCCCTAGTTATCTTCGTAATAATCCTCTCGCATCTGCTGCTCGACTGGGTCACTGGTTACAAACCCACCTGGCCAGGCGGTCCGATGATCGGGCTTCAACTGTACGATCGCCCGGCAGCGGATTTCTTTGCCGAGGGGATCGTGATCTTCGTCGGTGCCCTGCTCTACGGACGCACGCTTCCCCCGCGGCAGCGTCGGTCGGTTGACGTGTCCATCATGCTCGGCGCATTGCTGGCACTTCAGCTGACAGTCGACGTTGCGCACCTGATGATGAAGACGCTCCCCAAGTGCTGACGCAGGACCTCCGCGCTATCGCGCGGCAGGCGATGATCGACGCAGGCTTTAGTCCGGATCCCGATCCAGCTGTAATCCCGGAGCTGCAGAAGGTTGGAAAGCATCGCGACGCGGGCGCGCCACTCAAAGATTTGCGTAGCCTGCTCTGGTCCTCGGTCGACAACGACGACACGCGCGATCTCGATCAGATCGAGTTCGCGGTCGAGACCGGTGACGGGAACTGGCGCTTGTACATCGGAGTCGCTGATGTGGATTCCGAGGTGCCGAAGGGTTCAGCTCTCGACGCGCACGCGGCTACTCAAACGACGACCGTCTACACCGGCGCGGTAATCTTTCCGATGATTCCCACTGAATTGTCGGCAGGGGCTACTTCGCTATTCGAGTCTGCCGAGCGGAAATCCGTCGTCGTTGAGATGATAGTCGGCACCGATGGCGCAGTGAAATCGGCGGAGATCTACCGAGCGCGGGTAACGAACAAGGCGCAGCTGACTTATTCAGCGGTTGCGGCATGGCTGGATGGCGGCGATATCGCAGGCGCGTCCCACCAGACGAGCGTGTCAGGCGATTACCAGCCAGCAATACTGGAGAGATTTGCAAGGATGCCCGAGCTCGAAGTGCAGATCCGGCTTCAGTCGGAGATCGCCGGCGCACTCCGTAAGACGCGGCTGGAGAAGGGCGCGCTGGAGATCGAGACGCTCGAAGCGCGGGCGGTATCGCGCGATGGCAAGGTCACCGATATCGAGAAGATACAGAAGAACGTCGCGACCGACATGATCGAAGATTTCATGATCGCGGCCAATGCGTCGGTGGCAAAGTTCCTGGAGTCGCACAACGTCTCTTCCCTGAGGCGGATCGTGAGGAGCCCGGAACGATGGGAGAGGATCGTCGAGCTCGCCAAGCAATACGGGAAGATGCTTCCCCCCGAGCCCGATCCTGTCGCACTCCACGTCTTCATGGTCGAGCGCAGAGCAGCCGACCCCGATCACTTCCCGGACTTATCGCTGGCGATAGTGAAGCTGCTCGGACCGGGCGAATACATTCTCGACCAACCCGGCGTCGAGGAGCCGGGGCACTTCGGTCTCGCGGTGCAGGACTACACTCACTCGACGGCACCCAACCGTCGCTACGCGGATCTGGTGACTCAGCGCATCGTGAAAGCGGTCCTTGCGAGGGGACTTCCGCCCTACACCGACGACGAGCTCTCGACGATTGCGCGCAACTGCACCGTAAAGGAAGACGCCGCGCGGAAGGTCGAGCGTAATGTGCGAAAGATCGCCGCGGCGATGCTGTTCAGCGATCGAATTGGCGAGCGCTTCAAGGCGATCGTCACCGGGAACAAGCCGAGTGGGACTTACGTGCGGGTCGAGGATCCGCCAGTCGAAGGGAGACTCGTGCGCGGCGAGCAAAGTGTGGATGTCGGCGACGAGATCGAGGTCGAGCTGCTCTCGACAAACCCGAAGCGAGGCTTCATAGATTTCGGAAGAGTGGGAGATACGCCGACACCCAATCCTCCGGGAATACATGGACCAAGTGCAACAGAACAGGTGCGAGGTGTCAGAAGCGCAGGTGCCAGGCATGAGTGAAAGGCGCGCTGACTTTGATCGGTCATGGAAAGGCTACAGCAATTCTCGCCGAGAGCATCATGAGTGACGAAGAACCACTTCCATCACGCGAGGACACGCTCGCTCTCATGCGTGAGTACACCGCCAGCGAGTCTCTGCGGAAGCACATGTTGGCAGTGGAAGGTGCGATGCGCGCCTACGCGCAGAAGTTCGGCGAGGATGAGGAGCGCTGGGGAATCACGGGTCTGATTCACGACTTCGATTACGAGCGCTTCCCTAACGAGGCCCACTCTCCGACGGAAGAACATCCATCCGAAGGGGTGAGAGTGCTGCGCTCAAAGGGTTATCCTGAAGACATTCTTCAGGCGATACTCGGACACGCGCAATACACCAACACTCCGCGCGAGTCGAAAATGGCGAAGACGTTGTTCGCTGTCGACGAGCTGACCGGGCTGATCACGGCGACGGCGCTGGTGCGCCCGACCAAGAGCGTCCATGAGGTGGACGCGAAATCCGTTCGCAAGAAGATGAAGGACAAGGCGTTCGCGCGCGGCGTGAACCGCGAGGACGTTATCAACGGCGCGAACGAGCTCGGTGTCGATCTCGACGAGCACATTGCTTTCGTGATTGGGGCCATGCAGGCGCGCTCGGCCGATCTCGGCCTCTCTGGCTCATAGCGCTTCCTGCCCGACACGTACGCATCTTCGCTCGGGTCGGCGCGCGCTCACATTGGCATCTCTGTATTCGGTCGGTGAGGGTGTCCTCTTCGGCCGCACACTCGCTCTGGCGGAGCCCCTAAATACGCTCCCTCGCTCTGCTCGGTCGCGGGTCTCCTTGGTCGCTCGCTTGACGCGGCTTACGAGGACACCCTCACCTCCCTGCATAGATCCTTAACTGCGCGCGCCTTCGGCGCGTGATGCGCACACGCGCCCGGTTTCGCGCGTGCCCCAACGGCCGTCTCGACGCTCAACGCGCCGGCTAAGGGCGCGATGTCGTTCGTTCGTGAGCGAGCCGCGCGACGTGTTCGTCGTTCGCCTTGTGCCGATCCAGTCAGATCGCGCGCGTGTCGCGATGCCTGTGGAGGGAGGGCTGAGGGGTCCTCGTAGGCGGCGCCTCGCGTAGCAAGAGACTCGCGCTGATAAACTCGGAGCCTTCACGCCAGGAGGAGCGCGCGAGGCTCGCAGCGTGTAAGCGAGCTAGCCGCCGTAGAGGACCCCTCAGCCCGACCGACGACACAGGTCTGGAGAGGGCGCGAGAGAACTACTCCATCGCGAAGACGCGATTGAAGATCACGTCGAACGCGAACGTCTTGGGCTTGGTCTTTTGCTCCATGACGTCGGCGATGCGCTCGAGACGCGCGGGAATCCCCATGATCTTCTCCTGCGCTTTCCGTCCCAGATCATTGAGCCCTTCGAGCGACTCGATCGACCAGTACTTGATCAACTCCTCGACGATCTTGAGATAATCGCGCGGACCGTAGATGCCCGCACGTCTCACGACATCGGCGAGCTCTCGAAAGTGCGGCATGTTGACGCCGGGCATGTCGATCGCCGGCATGATCTTCGCCGCCGCGACCACCGCCTGGTTCGGATCTCTCTCGATCACCGCCTTGAACACAGAGCGATAGAACGTATAGTGCCTCGCTTCCTCCTTCGCGACGTTCTGCAGCACAGTCCCGATCGTCGGCTCGTACTGCGAGGCGAATTTGCCGGTATTGGCGTGCGAGACCTGCGTCGCCCGCTCTTGTAACGACGTGTAAACGAAAACGCGGTACGGATCGCGGTCCCATTCGGGCTCGAATCCCGCCTTGATGTAGTCGAACTGCATCTTCTCGATCACGACGGGATCGAACACACCCGCGTCCCTCGTGTAATCGTGCAGAATCGCGCCGTGCCGATCCTCTTCGGCCGTCCAGAGATTGTTCCATTTCGCCCAGATACTGTCGGTACCCAGATAAACGGCAAGGAGGCGGTGGAAGTGAGGCAAGCCTTCCTCGGTGAGGAGATTCAGAGCAAGCGCGACGCGCGCTGGATCACTTATTCCCCGCGCGCGCTCTCGCAATTCTTTGAGATGGCGGTCCGGATCCTCTCCGGGTGGTGGCTCCAGCAACTCCGCGGGAAACCACAGCACACGCTTGGCTTCGTGCGCCGCCATCAGCTCGGCGACAACTGGCTCGAGATCGGCGAGCACCTCGATCTTCGATAGCGTTTCTTCCTCTACTGGATTCACTCGTAACCTCCGAGAGGATTAATCACGCGGACAGCGACCTAACGGACGAAGAAGTTACGCAAACGCGGAGCCGGCCGCATCGGTTTCGGGCCGCGGCAGCGCTCTCCTATAACATAAGAGGCCTGCCGGTGGGGAGAAAAGACGGGGCAAGGCCTCACACAAATGAACAAGAGGGAGAAATCCACATTCTTCCGAGAGGTCGCAGGCGGTTCGCCCTCGCCCGGAAATTGCGGCCTGACGCTTGCGCATCTGATTTTCACTCAGACGCGGCTCGCGACCGGCCAATCCATC
>DASWCI010000005.1:0-1588 GCA_036390195.1 Gemmatimonadaceae bacterium | reverse complement strand
ACGAAGGCGCCGGAGCCGATGATCAAGGCGATCTATGGGAATGGCGGGATTCCAAATCCGCTCTCGACGATCCTTCGACAGGCGGACACCCTCGAGCTCACAGGTCCACAGGCGGACAGCATCGCCACGATGAACCGGCGGTACGTGATCAGTCTCGATTCGATCTGGTCGCCAGTCGCCAAGTATCTCGCGGCGCTGCCCGATAAATACAATAAGGACGAAGCGTACGCGCGTTATCAGCGCGCGCGGGAGGCGTCGGTCGACATGTTGATCAGGCTCGTTCCGCAAATCAAGCGACTGCTCACTCCTGAGCAAAGAAGAAAACTTCCGGCGTTCATCGCGAGCTATCTCGACACTCGCTACCTTGCCTCGATCCGGTCGGGAACAGCGGGAGCTGGCAATGGGCCGATGATGTTCCCAGGCGCTTTCAACGCGGGCTTTGGCGCCGGGATGAGAGACGCCGGCGGCGGGCAAGTAATCATCATCAGGAATTAGTGCTGCACTAGAAAAGAATCTCGATAGCGACAATAACGGAGTCGACAAATGAAGCTTACACTCGGTCTTACAGTTTTCGCGTTCACTGTAACAGCAGCATCGCTGTGCATCGCGCAATCCCTGCCGCCCGTTCGGCAGCTCGGTCCTGTCACCGCGGTCGCGAAGGAGCCGCTCGGCGCTGTCTCGACAGTACGGCATCTTCCTGATGGGCATGTGCTCGTGAACGACATCTTCGGCCGGCGCATCGTGATGTTCGATTCCACGCTCTCGACCGTGACCGTGATCGCCGACACGACCAGCGCGACTGCGGGCGCTTATGGCATTCGGCCTGGCGGGCTCATCGCTTATCGGGGCGATTCGACGCTGTTCGTCGATCCCGCATCGCTCTCGATGCTCGTGATCGACCCGAACGGAAAGATCGCTCGCGTCATTGCGGCGCCACGCGCGCAGGATGTCGGTTTTCTGGTCGGTGGACCGTTCGGCAATCCGGGCTTTGATCCAATGGGCAGGCTGATATATCGCGCGCCGCCGAATTTCGCTGCGATGCGACCACCGCCAACATCTGGAGATCGTCTGCCACAGTTTCCGACTCTGCCCGATTCAGCGGCACTGGTCCGATATGATTTGACCACTCGGAAAGTCGACACCGTTACTTTCTTCAAGACTCCCAAGTTCAGCATGAACGTCACGCGATCGCCCGATGGCGGTGTCAGGGTCTCGTCGATGATTAACCCACTGCCGCAGGGTGACGACTGGGTGCTGTTGTCCGACGGAACCGTCGCGCTCGTGCGAACGAAAGACTATCACGTGGATTGGCTCAATCCAGATGGGACGATGACGGCGTCGCCAAAGATTCCGTTTCAGTGGGAGCGACTGACGGACGAAGCGAAGGTCGCTTTCATCGATTCCGCGAGAGTCGCGATCGAGAAAGCGCGCGCGAGCGGGCAGTTCGGCACTGGTGGTGGTGGTCCGCAGATCGTCGCTACTGGTGGTGCACAGGGCGCTCCTGCTGGCGCTCGGCGCGAGGGACAGATCGGCGCAGCACCGGCACCTGCACCAAATGCGCAGCCAGGCACGATGGCAGTAACATCTG
>DASWCI010000004.1:0-15785 GCA_036390195.1 Gemmatimonadaceae bacterium | reverse complement strand
AGCGGCTTCAAGGATCTGGACGAGTTGACGGCAGGTTTCCAGGGGTCGGACCTTGTCATCATCGCCGCCCGCCCATCGATGGGAAAAACCGCTTTCGTTCTCAACATCGCGCAGAACGCGGCGCTCGACAACAACGTCCCGGTCGCGTTTTTCTCCCTGGAAATGAGCAAGGAGCAACTCGTTCAACGCCTCCTCACGTCTGAAGGACGCGTCGATGCTCAGAGGCTCCGCAAGGGCAAGCTGCACGACGATGAATTCGTGCGCCTCGGCAGGGCTGCCGGAATTCTGAGCCATGCGCCGATCTGGATCGACGATACACCGGCGATGACGTTGCTCGAGCTGCGGTCCAAGGCGCGGCGCCTCAAGATGGAACACAACATCGGAATGGTGGTGCTCGACTACCTGCAGCTGATGCAAGGCCCAACTAATACCGAGAGCCGGCAGCAGGAGATCAGCTACATCTCACGCTCATTGAAGGCACTGGCTCGCGAGCTCCGAATTCCGGTCGTCGCGCTCTCTCAGCTCTCGCGTGCTCCGGAACAGCGCACTGCTGAGAACAAACGGCCGCAGCTCTCCGACCTGCGCGAGTCCGGTGCGATCGAGCAGGACGCGGATCTCGTCATGTTCATCTTCCGTCAGGAGATGTACGACGGTCCCACCGACAAGGACGGCAATTCGCTCGAGGGACGGGCCGAGATCATCATCGGCAAGCAGCGCAACGGGCCCACCGGATTCGTGAATCTTTACTTCAACAAGACTTACACCCGCTTCGAGAATCTGTCGCCCCGTCTGGCGCCGCAGTGAGTCCAAAAGCAAAAACGGTTTACCGCTGCACGAATTGCGGCGCCGATCACCCGAAGTGGGCCGGACGCTGCGACATCTGCGGCGAATGGAATTCGCTCGTCGAGGAGATGGCAGCGCCGCGAGCCTCCTCGACTGCGTCGGGCAGACGCGTTCAGGGCCAAAAGTCGATGGCCGAAGGCGGAAGCGTGGCTCCGACTCCGCGACTCCGCGACATAAAGAGCTCGGCGGGCCGCCGCCTGAAGACTGGGATCAAGGAATTCGACTTCGTGCTTGGCGGCGGCATAGTTCCAGGCTCGATGGTCCTCGTCGGCGGAGAGCCCGGCATCGGCAAATCGACGCTGCTGCTCCAGGTGGCGGGCCAGCTCCAGGAGCTGGGTCACTCTACGCTTTACGTGTCCGGGGAGGAATCCGCGCTGCAGGTGAAGTTGCGTGCCGAGCGTCTGCACGGATCCGCTGAAGACGTCGCACTTCTGAACGAGACGTTGCTCGAGACTATCATCGCTACGGCTGGTTCACAGCGGCTGGATGCGATCGTCATTGATTCGATTCAAACGGTCTTTACCAGCGATCTCGAGGGCGCGCCCGGCAACGTCGGACAAGTGAGAGAATGTGCCGCGCGCCTGATGCGGTTCGCCAAGGAGACCGAGACCGCTGTGTTCGCGGTCGGGCACGTCACCAAAGGCGGCGGTATTGCTGGCCCCAAGACGCTCGAGCACATAGTCGATACGGTGCTTTACTTCGAGGGAGAAGGGATGCTCGAGCATCGCGTCCTTCGCGCGACCAAGAACCGATTCGGAAGCGTCGACGAGATCGGAGTCTTCAGGATGACTGAGGAAGGTCTGATCGCCGTCGAGAATCCATCTGAGCTTTTCCTCGGCGATCGCTTGCACAATTCCTCGGGCAGCGCCGTCACCGCACTCCTCGAAGGCACTCGCCCGGTGCTAATCGAAATCCAGGGTCTCGCGGCGAAGGCTGGATACGGAACACCGCAGCGGGTAAGCACCGGCTACGATGCGCGTCGTCTGGCGCTCTTGCTGGCTGTGCTCGACAAGCGGGCAGGCCTATCTTTCTCCCAGCTGGATGTGTTTCTCAACGTCGTCGGGGGTGTGCGGATGCAGGAGCCGGCGGGAGATCTTGCGGTGGCAAGCGCGCTGGCGTCGAGCGTGTACGACAAGCCGGTCGCGAATTCCGCGATCTTTCTCGGAGAAGTTGGGCTCGGCGGTGAGATACGACCGGTATCGCAGACCGAGCGTCGGCTCGGTGAAGCGGCGAAGATGGGGATGACGAGCGCCTACATGGCGGAGCGTGGAATTCCAAAGCGCGGAACGCGCGGAATCGAAGTCGTCGGCATCCGCACGATCAATGATCTCTTCAGGCAGCTGTTCAACGGCTAGGGCGGGAAGAGGGAAGCGGGAAGAGGGAAGCGGGAGTAGGGAAGCGACGCGCCGCGTTCCTCTTCCCGCATCCCTCGTCCCCCTTCCCGCGTCCCTCTTCCCGCATCCCGCGAAATGAAACGAGACGTCGGTGTGATCATCGTCGCCGCCGGCAGCGGGTCTCGAACCGGGTCAAAAGAGCTCAAGCAGTTTCGGTGGGTCGCGGGCAAGCCAATGCTGCTCCACAGCATTCAGACATTTCAGGCGCGTGCCGATGTTGCAATGGTGGTTTGCGTCCTGCCGCGCGAATATGTCGGCGATCCACCACCCTGGATATTCCAAAGCGACTCGGATCGACTGCTGTTATCGGTCGGTGGCCGCCACCGGAGCGAGTCAGTCGTCAACGGTCTCGAAGATCTCCCCAGTGAATGTGAGATCGTGGTGATTCACGACGCGGCTCGCCCGCTCGTGTCGAGCGAGACGATCGCTCGTGTGATCGAGGAGGCTCGGAAGGGGAATGGGGCCGTCGCCGCCCTACCAGTTGCCGACACACTCAAGCGCGTCGATTCGAATGGAAAAATCCTCGTTACTGTGGACCGCTTCGGGCTATGGAGAGCTCAGACTCCGCAGGCTTTTCCCCGTAAGGTGATCGAACGCGCTCACCGTGAAGCGCGCGAAGCGGATCGTATCGCGACTGACGACTCCGCGTTGTGCGAGCAGATCGGATTGCCGGTCGTAGTAGTGCGCGGCAGTGAGCGCGCGCTGAAAATCACTGAAGAAACCGATTTCTCGTTAGCGGAGGCGCTGAGTATCTTCCGCGAATGAAGCCCCAGCCGATGGTGGTGCCGTTCTGGTCGCCGGAGGAAGTCGAGGCTGCCATCAATGGAACGCTCGCCCATCTCGCGGCAGGGAAGGTCCTCGCTTACCCGACCGAAACCGTCTATGGATTTGGCGGGGCCGTGGATGAAGACTCTGTGCAACAGCTCGTGAAGCTCAAAGGCCGCGCGCCCGGCAAACCATTTCTCCTTCTCGTGGCCGCGAGCGAGATGATCACCAGGCTCGGGCTTCGCCTGACCGGTTACGCATCGATGTTCGCCGCACGTTTTTGGCCTGGCCCTCTCACGCTCGTTCTGCCGGGGGGCGAAAAAAGGGTGCCCGACAGACTGCGTGGGCCGGAGGGCGGTGTGGCGGTGAGATGGACGCCGCACCGCTCACTGGCGAGACTCATTATCGCCCACGGTGAGCCGATAACTTCCACGAGTGCAAACCGACCCGGAGTGCCGCCAGCAACATCGGCGGACCAGATCGTGTCGCAATGGAGCGATGCAATAGCACGCGGAACGCTTCGCGTGCTCGACGGCGGCCGACTTCGCGAGTCGGAGCCGTCAACTGTTGTCGATTGCACCGGAAGATTGCCGCGCGTCATTCGTCCCGGCGCGATCGCGGCCGCCAAATTGAGAGAGAGTGTACCCGATTTAGTCGGTGACGCGTAAAAAATGAATCTTCTGTTCGTCTGCAGTGGTAACACGTGCCGTAGTCCGATGGCCGAAGCACTGGCGCGAAAAATCGCTAAGCGTCGCGGCATTGAGGATCTCAACGTCTCGAGCGCCGGGACCAACGCCTGGGACAACGTTCCCGCGACCGACGAGGCCCTACTCGTTGGCATGGAGCGGGAGATCGATCTCACGGGACATCGCGCGCGAAAGCTCACGTCCGCAATCGTCTCCGAAGCCGATCTCATTTTCGTCATGACGCCGGGGCATCTGGAGCAGGTGAAGCAACTCGGTGGTCGCGGCAAAGTTCACGTCATCGACGAATACGCCTCCGGTACGGCGAACCAGGGAATCACCGATCCTTACGGCGGTGATCTCGAAGCCTATCGCCACACCGCCGACATTCTGGAGCGCGAGCTCGAGAAATTGTTCGACCGTCTCCGAAGCTGAGAGTGCAGCCATCGTGAGTAGAATTCCGGGGCGACTCGTATTGCTCGGTCATCCGGTCAGCCATTCGCTGTCGCCGAAGTTTCAGAACGCCGCTCTGAAGGCGGCCGGGCTTCCGCTTGTGTACGAGGCGGTCGATGTCGCCCCGCGAGATCTTCGTGCGCTGCTACGGCAGCTGAAGGATGTCGAGGCAGGCGGCAATGTCACCATCCCGCACAAGGTTGCGATCCACGCCAGTTGCGACGAGCTCACCGACATCGCGGCGAGAGTTGGAGCCGTCAACACCTTCTGGTTCGAGTCCGGCCTGTTGCACTGCGACAACACCGATGTCGGCGGTTTCGATGCTGCCGCGCGGGCGCTGGTTGGAGGCGAGACAAGCGGAGCGCGTGTCGTTCTGCTGGGAAGCGGAGGCGCCGCGGCAGCCGTTCTTGCTGCCGCCGAGCAGTGGCATGCGGCGCACGTCATGATCGTCGGCCGCAATTTCGAGCGGGCTTCGAAGCTGGCCCGCCGCTTTCGCGATGTCGCGCGAGTCGAAAAGACTGCCGCGACGGCGCTCGCCGACGCGACTTTGATTGTCAACGCGACGCCTGTTGGACAACAGGATGACGAGCATCCTCTAGATGTCGCACTGATTCCAAAGAACGCGGCCGTCATGGACCTCGTTTACAGACGTGGAGGAACGCCATGGGTGAAGGCGGCACGAAAGAAAGGGAATCGCGCCGCCGACGGCCTGCCAATGTTGCTCGAGCAGGGCGCACTTTCCTTCCAGCGATGGTTCGGAATCGAGCCCGATCGGGAAGCGATGCGACAGTCGCTCCTGTAACAGGCCCCGAACGATGGCTCGCCCTTCGGGAGCGCTTTGCCGGCGCGATCGATCTCTTTCTGCCGCGAGTTTGCGTTTCATGCCAGCGGCTGTTGTCGCGGGTCGAAACAGGAATTGTTTGCAGCTTGTGCTGGTCCCGTCTGCCCTTGCTCCCGTCGCCACAGTGCGAGCGCTGCGGCCACCCGGTTCCCGGCGGAAGCTGCCAATGGTGCGATCTTCTGCCGCCATATGTTCGCGCGGTGCGGTCGGTGTGCTGGATGCCGGTCGATCCGGCATCTGGTATCGTCCACGCACTGAAGTATGAGGGCTGGATCGCGGTTGGAAACGAGATAGCAGAGCGAATGAGTCGCCTCTCCTGGCCAAAGGATGTAGTCGATGAGCGAACCGCCCTGATTCCAATTCCTCTGGCGTCAGCGAGAAAACGCCAGCGTGGCTATAATCAGAGTGCGCTAATCGCTCGCGGCCTCGCCAGGCGGTGGCGCATTCCTGTATGGGAGGAGATCGTCCTGCGATCACGCGAGACGAGCTCGCAGACGAAGTTGACACCGGAACAGAGGCTGGACAACGTTGCAGGTTCGTTTCGCATCGACGATCGAGAGTCCGAGAAATTGCACGGTGCGCACCTCGTGATCGTCGATGACGTCGTTACGACGGCTGCGACGCTCAACACGTGTGCCAGGGCGCTTTTCGAGTCAGGCGCGCGGATAATCAGTTACGTGACCTTCGGCCGGGCGCACGCGAGTGGTGACCGGCTTTAACCGAATGGAGCTAAAGGAATGGCAACAAGGGTAGGCATTAACGGATTTGGACGGATTGGACGGCAGGTCGTACGGGCGGCCAAGAACGACGGCGTCGCCGATTTGGATTTCGTCGCGGTGAATGATCTCACTGATACGAAGACGCTGGCGCACCTTTTCAAGTACGACTCGGTGCACCGCACGTATCAGGGAGACATCGAGGTGGGAAAAGACTCGATCATCATTGACGGCGACGAGATCAAAGTGCTTGCCCAGAAGGATCCAGGTGCGCTTCCGTGGAAGGACCTTGGCGTAGACATCGTGCTCGAATCCACTGGTCGCTTCACCGACGCGTCCGCTGCTCGCAAGCACATCGACTGCGGAGCCAAGAAGGTGCTTATTTCCGCGCCCGCCAAAGGCGAGGACATCACCATCGTAATGGGTGTGAACAGCGACAAATATGATCCGGCCAAACACACCATCGTCTCGAATGCCTCCTGCACGACGAATTGTCTGGTGCCAATGGTGAAAGTGATCCGCGATGCGTTTGGCTTCCGACACGGCTCGATGGTGACTATACACAGCTACACCAACGATCAGCAGATCCTCGATCTCCCTCATAAGGATCTGCGGCGCGCGAGAGCTGCGGCGCTCTCGATAATCCCGACCACCACTGGAGCTGCAAAGGCTACGTCTCTCGTCATTCCCGAGGTAAAAGGGAAGATCGACGGCAGCTCGATTCGCGTTCCGACTCCCGACGTTTCGTACACGGTGCTGACCGCGGAAGTCGAGAAGGCTGGCGTCACCAAGGAATCGGTCAACGCCGCGTTCAAGCAGGCCGCGGCTGAAGGACCACTGGCTGGCCTCATTCGCTACACTGAAGAGGAGCTCGTGTCGAGCGACTTCATCGGTGATCCAGCCTCGTGCATTCTCGACGCAAAGACCACCAACGTCATCGATGGTAGTCTCGTCACCGTGCAGGGCTGGTACGACAACGAATGGGGTTACGCGTGCCGCTGCGTCGACGTGCTCCGCTTCATGGGATCGCGACTCTAGCTCGACCTCGCATCATGAGAAAGAAAACCGTTCGTGATCTCGACGACGAGCAAGTGCGGGACAAGCGGGCGCTTGTTCGCGTCGACTTCAACGTACCGCTGGATGATGATGGAAGAATCACCGACGACACTCGCATCCGAGCATCACTGCCCACGATCGAGCTCCTGCTCGAGCGCAAGGCGCGTCCCGTAATTCTCTCCCATCTCGGGCGGCCGAAAGGGAAGCCAGATCCCAAATACTCGCTGCAACCCGTATCGCAACGGCTCCAGGAGCTAACGGGCTGCGAGGTCATCTTCGTCGAGTCCACGGACTCCGATGAAGCAATTCAGGCCTGCCGCAATCTTCAGCCCGGGCAGATACTGCTGCTCGAGAACACGCGCTTCCTCGGTGGCGAAGAGAAGAATGATCCGCGCCTCGCGCGAGCGCTGGCCGAGCTGGGCGATTTTTTTGTGAACGATGCCTTTGGGGCTGCGCACAGAGCACACGCCTCCACTGTCGGCGTCGCCGAGCATCTACGGCCGGCAGTCGCCGGCTTGTTGATGCAGACCGAGCTCGAGTATCTGGGTGGCGCGCTTGCCAATCCGAAGCGCCCGTTCGTTGCAATCCTGGGCGGTGCAAAAATCTCCGGTAAGATTGACGTCATCGAGCAGCTGCTTCCGAAAGTCGATGGGCTGCTGATAGGCGGCGCGATGGCCTGCACCTTTTACAGGGCGATGGGACTCGAAACCGGCAAATCGCTGGTGGAGGAAGATCGCGTTCCGATGGGGAAGAATCTCATCGAGCGCGCTGGGATGCGGCTCACTCTCCCGCACGACGCGATGGTTGCGCCCTCGCTCGAGCGCGCGAAGGAAGCAAAGGCAGTATCACGCAACACGATCCCGAAAGATCAGGCGATGTTCGACATCGGTCCGCAGACAGCTGCCTCCTTCTCGCGCGCAATCGCGTCGGCGAAAACAATCATCTGGAATGGTCCGATGGGCGTGTTCGAGACACCGCCATTCGATGCGGGAACTCGCGCAATCGCGGAAGCTATGGCGAGTGCTACTGAAAAGGGGGCTACCACAATCGTCGGCGGAGGCGATTCCGCTGCCGCGGTAAGCGAAGCCGGACTGGAAAAGAAAATGAGTCATGTTTCGACTGGCGGCGGCGCCTCGCTCGAATTTCTCGAAGGTAAGAAACTGCCGGGAGTGGAAATCCTCGACGAGGCAGACTAATGAAGCATCCCGTTCTCGCCGCCAACTGGAAGATGAACAACGGACCGACGGCGGCGAAAACGTTCATGGAGACTTTTCTCGCCGGCTATCCGCCTCGCAGCGATCGGACGATCATTATTTTCCCGCCTGCAGTCTCGCTAACGACGGTTGCGATTGCCGCATCCGGCCGGCCCGACATCCTTGCCGGCGTGCAGAACATTCATTGGGCAGAGAAGGGCGCCTTCACCGGAGAGATCTCGGCGCCGATGGCCAAAGACGCCGGCGCTCGCGTTGTGCTCGTCGGCCACTCGGAACGGCGGCATGTCTTCGGAGAAACCGATGCTCAATGCGCGAAGAAATGTCTTGCCGCCTCTCGCGCCAAGCTGCCGTTCATGCTTTGCGTTGGCGAAACGATCGAGCAAAGGGAGGCGGGAGAGACCAAGGCACTCGTCACGCAGCAACTCCGCGATGCGCTCTCGCGAACGCCGAATCTCATCTCAGCCGATTTTCTGCTCGCGTACGAGCCGGTGTGGGCGATCGGCACGGGATTGACTGCATCTGCCGGTGATGCGTCCGCAATTCACACTTTGCTTCGATCGGAGCTCCGCCAAATGATCGGCACGCGCGGCGACGAGATCCCGATACTCTATGGTGGTAGCGTCAACGCAACGAACGCCGCCGGTCTTCTCACTGCGCCGGAGGTCGATGGGCTACTCGTTGGAGGCGCGAGCGTCGAAGCGTCTTCATGGCTTACAATCGCCCAGACCAAGCGACCTCATTGACGATCGCTCACTTGCTGATCGTCGAGACTTGACTGACTTTCCGTCATCGCCGATATTCCAAGACTCGACTGAACTTTAATTCTATCAATGCTTTACACGTTTCTACTGGTTCTGCTCGTCATTGATTGCATAGTGCTGATGCTCGCGATCCTGCTTCAAAGCGGGAAGGGCACCGGCCTCGCTGCGAGCTTCGGTGGCGCAAGCTCTTCACCCGATGCACTGATCGGAATTCGCCAGGCGGGAAATCTTCTCACTAAGGCGAGCTGGTGGGGAGGGGGAATTTTCCTCGGTCTTTGCTTCGTTCTCCAGCTGTTGTCGACACACACTTCAGCGCCCCGCTCCGTGCTCGAGAAGGGTCTCGGCACTCAACCCCAAAACGTGGCGCCTCCGACATCCGCGCCGGCGGTTCCACTGGAGCCGGCTCCGACGACGGCACCAGCAACGACCGCACCCGCTAGAGCTCCGGCGACGAAACCTCCAGCTACTACTCCGAAGCGCTAAGTTGGCGACCGAGCTTCGAAGCACCGAGCCAGGGTTCCTCCTCCTTGAGGACGGAACCCTTTTTCGTGGTCGGATCACGAGTGGATCAACCGCGCCACTTCCGGCGGTGGCAGAGGTCGTGTTCACGACCAACATGACAGGGTACCAGGAAGTCTTCACGGATCCGTCTTATCGCGGCCAAATCGTCGTGATGACCGCGCCGCAAATTGGCAACTACGGTATCAACGCTGAGGATCCCGAATCCGCGGCTCCACAAGTTGCGGGTGTGGTGGTCAGAGAGCTTTCACAGTCGTTCTCGAACTGGCGCGCAACCGGTGGATTGGGCACGTGGCTTGACTCATCCCAAGTCCCAATAATCCAAGAGGTTGATACTCGCCGCCTCACTCGGCACTTGAGGTCCGTCGGCGTGATGCGCGGGGTGATCGGACTTGGCGAGGATCCGGACGACGCAAGCAGGGCCGCACTCGAAGCGTGCCCATCGATGGAAGGATTGGACCTCGCCTCGCGGGTGTCAACGCGCGAGCGTTATACGTGGGGCGACCCGCGCGCGCGACACCACATCGTTGCCTACGATTACGGAATCAAGCGCAACATCCTGCGGCTGTTCAGTGAGAACGGCTGCCGGGTAACTGTGGTTCCGGCGGCTACGCCAGCGGAAGTTGCACTTGCCGAAGATCCGGATGGAATCTTTCTGTCGAACGGACCCGGTGATCCCGATGCTGTCGCGTATGCGCCTGGGATAATTCGATCGCTGGCATCGAACGGTGTGCCGATCTTTGGTATCTGCCTTGGCCACCAGCTTTTAGGACTGACATTCGGTGGTTCGACCGTGAAGATGCCATATGGCCACAGAGGCGGGAATCATCCGGTGAAGGACGTGGAGACCGGGCGAGTGCTGATCACTTCCCAAAATCATGGCTTCGCCGTTGAAGGTGATGATCGCTCGGTGACGGGAGGCAGTGACCTGGAAGTCACTCATGTAAACCTCAACGACGGGACGATAGAGGGCCTTCGGCACCGCGACTTGCCGGTTTTCGGGGTGCAATATCACCCCGAAGCGGCGCCCGGCCCACACGACGCCAGGCCTCTTTTTCAGGAGTTTCTGAGTGCGCTAAGGGGAGCCGTCAGGTAGCAACAAACTCGCCTTGACAGCCTATTAGTAAAGCCATAGTTTCAAAGCACTTACGCGCCTTGAGGTGCGTCCATACCGGAGTTTTTCAATGACCAAAGCCGACCTCGTCGAGCGTGTCACGGCCCAAATCTCACGCACCGCCGGGCCGATGATTTCGAAGAAAGATTGCGCTCGTGTCGTGGACGCGTTTCTCGAGGCGATAAAGGAATCACTCCAGAGCCAGGAGAACATCGAGGTCCGCGGCTTCGGGACGTTCAAGATCCGGAATCGTAAGACGCGCATGGCGCGTAATCCGCGCACCGGCTCTCCTGTTGAGGTTTCAGCGCGCCCGGTTCCCGTCTTCAAGCCCTCGAAGGAGCTGCGAGCTCTCGTTGCCGGCGTGGACATGTCGCAGATGTCGGAAGCATAAGGAGTTAGCCAGGCTCCACAAGGAAGGCGCACGTGTCGCTAGTGACGGTGCAGCTGTTCGCCTCATACGCCGAGACCCTCGGCGGACCTACAATCAAAATCCCGCTGCAAGCGGGAGGCACGGTCAGAGATCTGGTCGAGAACATTCGATCTCTGCCTGGCGCGTACGTTCTTCCCGAATCTCCGCGCGTGGCTATCAACCGCCGATTTGCTTCCCCTGATCAGCTCGTCGATTCGCGCGACGAGGTCGCTCTTATCCCGCCCGTCTCCGGCGGATGAGACGCCTAGCCATCGTCAGCAGGGAAATTAGCCCCGCCGCCTTGATCGCCGAGGTGCAATCGGCGGAATTCGGAGCGATTTCTCTTTTCGTTGGAACCGTGCGCGACACCAACGACGGACGCAGTGTCGCCGCGATTGATTATTCTGCGTACACAGCGATGGCAGAGTCTGAGCTCGAGAAGATCATCGCCGAAGCTGAAGATCGATTCGGCGTCACGGCGCTCGTCGTCGAGCATCGCCTCGGCGCGCTCGCTCTCGGAGATGTAAGTGTCGCAATCGCTGCGGCGCACGCTCACCGCGGTCCGGCTCTCGAGTCTACGCGCTTTGTCATCGAAGAAATCAAGAAGCGCGTCCCGATCTGGAAGCTCGAGCACTACATCGACGGTGGGCGGGAGTGGGTCGACCCGACGCAAGACACCGGGGTCATCAGCACTTGAGCATCACGCTGTGCGACAGCTACGGGCGAAGGATCGAGTACCTGCGAATCTCCGTCACCGACCGATGCAATTTCCGCTGTCTCTATTGCATGCCGGTCGCTGGACTCCAGTGGCTGCCAAAATCCGACATTCTTTCATATGAGGAGATTGCGCAAATTGTCAGAGAGCTGGCGCCGTTAGGGCTGCGCCGGCTGCGAATCACGGGAGGGGAGCCGACGCTCCGACCCGAGCTGGACCTCCTCATCGGAATGCTTAGCTCGATTCCTGGAATCGAGGACATATCGCTGTCCACCAACGGCGTTCGATTGCCGGAGCTTGCGGATTCGCTCAAAGATGCGGGACTCGACCGCGTGAACATGAGCGCCGATTCACTTCGTCCAGCTCGTATCAGATCCATCTCGCGGCGCAATCTCGCCTTCGATCCCATCGCTGCCGCGACAGCTGCCGAGAACGCGGGACTCTCGCCGATCAAGATCAACGTAGTTGTGATGCGCGGCATCAATGACGATGAGATCTGCGACTTCGCCCGACTGACGGTCGAGCACGAATGGCACGTGAGATTCATCGAGCTGATGCCTGTCGGAGAGATGCGCGAGCTGACTTGGGATCATGTCGTTCCGGGCGGGGAGATTTTGCAGCAGCTCGAACAGCTCGCTCCCTGTGAACCAACCCTCGGCCCCGCTCGGGGGAACGGACCCGCGCGCTATTTTCGGTTCAGCGGCGCGCGTGGAACGGTTGGTCTTATCACTCCGATGTCGCACACTTACTGCGGCAGCTGCAATCGCGTGCGACTGACAGCCGACGGGCGCCTGCGCACTTGTCTGTTCGGTGAGGACGAGGTGGATCTTCGCACTCCACTTCGCGAAGGGCTTCCACTCGAGCCTTTTTTTCGAAGCGCGCTATCTACGAAGCCGAAAGAGCATCATCTGCTTCAAATGCAGATCGGTGGGCTTCGCGCGCTGTCGCAGGTTGGAGGCTGAGTCCGATTGCTCGTCGTGCGCGCGTCGGATAACTTTCGCGCACGACTCTCCACGACTCCAACGAGATAATGGTCAACAAGATAACGGTGGTCGGCGCTGGCAACGTCGGTGCGACCACCGCGCAGCGCATAGCCGAAAAAGAGCTCGCCCGCACCGTCGTGATGGTCGACGTGATGGAAGGGATTCCCGAGGGCAAGGGGCTCGACCAATGGCAGTCAGCTCCTATCGAAGGATTTGACTCGCGCGTCATCGGCACGAACGGCTACGAGGAGACGCGCGACTCAGACATCGTGGTGATTACTGCAGGCATCGCCCGCAAACCTGGGATGTCGCGCGACGATCTGCTCAACACCAACGCCGGCATCGTCAAGCAGGTTTCCGAGCAGATCAAATCGACTTCGCCGCACGCGATTCTGATCGTCGTCTCGAATCCGCTCGACGTCATGTGTTACGTAGCCATGAAGGTCACTGGATTTCAACGCCAGCGCGTTCTCGGCATGGCTGGGGTCCTGGACACGGCACGCTATCGCGCTTTCCTCGCCGAAGCGCTCGACGTTTCAGTGCGCGACATTCAGGCGATGGTGCTCGGCGGACACGGTGACACAATGGTGCCACTGATTTCGTACACGTCAGTGAGCGGAATTCCGATCACGCAGCTGATGCCACAAGCGAAGCTCAACGCGATCGTTGAACGCACCCGCGGCGGGGGGGCGGAGATCGTGAAGCATCTCAAGACCGGCTCGGCGTACTACGCGCCATCGTCGGCAGCAGTGCAGATGTGCGAGTCCATCGTTCTTGATCAAAAGCGCATTTTGCCCTGCGCGGCCTGGCTCGAGGGCGAATACGGGATGTCGGGTCTCTTCCTTGGAGTGCCCTGCAAGCTCGGGCGAAGCGGTCTGGAGAAAATCATCGAAGTGGAGCTCACCCGGGAGGAGCGCGATGCCCTGGCGAAAAGCGCGGACGCTGTCCGCGAGCCGATGGGCGCGGTAAAGCTTTAGCACGCTGATGGGCAGCATTCGCGGCTTCTATGCCTCCGCAGTCGGCAAGAAAGGCGTCATGGGAGTTACCGGGCTCATCGGAATCGGCTTCGTCATTCTCCACTCGCTCGGCAATCTGCTGGTCTTCCGCGGACCCGACGCAATAAACTCTTACTCTCATTTTCTCAAGAGCAGCGGTGAGCTGCTCTGGACGCTGCGGATCGTTCTGATCGTCGCGGTCACTCTTCACGTTGTGGCGGCGGTGCAGCTAACTAAGCAGAGTCGCGCGGCGAGGCCAATCGCTTACTCCAAGCGCGAGGCTCAGGTTGCAACGATTGCCTCTCGTACTATGCGATGGGGTGGTGCGCTGCTCCTCGTTTTCATCGTGTTGCACATTCTGCATTTCACGACTGGTACGATCAGGCCCGCGGGCGTCTTCAGTCATCGGGACGTCTACGCCAACGTCGTGACCAGCTTCCGAATCTGGTGGGTTTCGCTCTTCTACGTCGTCGCGATGGTAGTGCTCGGACTTCATCTCTTTCACGGCGCGTGGAGCTCGGTGAGAAGCATTGGAATGAGCCCGCCATCACCGCATCCCCTGCATCGAAGGATCTCGCTCGTCATCGCGATTCTGGTGTGGGCCGCGTTCACCGCCGTTCCGGTCGCCGTATTCGCGGGAATACTTCGATGAGCATTCAGCTCGACTCGCGCATTCCCAGCGGCCCACTGGCGCAGAAATGGGATCGCCATCGCTTCGAGATGAAGCTGGTAAACCCAGCAAACAAGCGCAGAAACACGATCATCGTTGTGGGCTCGGGACTGGCCGGAGGCGCAGCCGCCGCGACAATGAGTGAGCTGGGCTACAACGTGAAGTGCTTCTGCTTTCAAGATTCGCCGCGCCGCGCGCACAGCATCGCAGCGCAAGGCGGAATAAACGCCGCCAAGAACTACCAGAATGACGGCGACAGCGTGTATCGCCTTTTCTACGACACCATCAAAGGCGGCGATTTCCGGTCGCGCGAAGCAAATGTCTATCGCCTCGCCGAGCTTAGCGTGAACATCATCGACCAATGCGTAGCGCAAGGGGTTCCATTTGCTCGCGAGTATGGTGGGCTCCTCGCAAACCGTTCGTTCGGTGGCGCACAGGTCTCACGAACATTCTATGCGCGGGGACAGACGGGCCAGCAGCTCCTCCTCGGCGCATATCAGGCGCTCGAACGCCAGATCGCTCGCGGCGGAGTGAAGATGTTTCCACGCACCGAGATGCTCGACCTGGTGGTGATCGACGGGAAGGCGCGAGGCATTGTTACGCGCAACCTCGTGACAGGGGCAGTCGAGTCGCACGCCGGCGAGGCGGTGGTTCTCGCGACTGGCGGCTACGGAAATGTTTTCTATCTCTCCACCAACGCGCAGGGATCGAACGCGACGGCTATCTGGCGCGCATATAAGCGAGGCGCCGCATTCGCAAACCCGTGCTTCACCCAGATCCATCCCACCTGCATTCCGGTCAGCGGCGAATATCAGTCGAAGCTGACGTTGATGAGCGAGTCTCTCAGAAACGATGGCCGAGTGTGGGTCCCGAAAAAGGCCGGCGACAAGCGTGATCCCCGACAGATTCCCGAGAACGAGCGCGACTACTTCCTAGAGCGCAAATATCCGAGCTTCGGCAATCTCGCCCCGCGCGACATCGCTTCAAGAGCGGCGAAGGAAGTTTGCGACGAGGGAAGGGGAGTGGGAGAAACGGGATTGGGAGTTTATCTCGACTTCGCTGACGCTATCAACCGACTGGGTGGCGAGGTGATCAAGGAGCGTTATGGGAATCTCTTCGAGATGTACGAGCGGATCACAAACGAGAATCCGTACGAAGTTCCGATGCGCATCTATCCAGCGGTTCACTACACGATGGGCGGGCTTTGGGTCGATTACAATCTGATGAGCACCATCGACGGCCTTCACGTCACTGGAGAGGCGAACTTCTCGGATCACGGGGCTAACCGGCTCGGTGCGAGCGCGCTAATGCAGGGATTGGCCGATGGATATTTCATAATTCCGAACACCATCGGCGACTACCTGGGAAGTCACAAACTCCAGAAGGTCGACGCCTCCCACGATGCGTTCCGCTCGGCGGAGAACGAAGTGTCGGAGAGAACGAAAAGATTTCTCGCGATAAGGGGCATGCGAACTGTAGCCTCCTTTCATCGCGAGCTTGGCAAGATCATGTGGGATTATTGTGGGATGACTCGTACCGAAGCAGGGCTCAAGCTGGCCCTCGATAAGATTTCTGCGCTGCGCGCCGCATTCTGGCATGGCGTCAACGTGCCGGGGAGCGACGTGGAGCTGAATCAGGCGCTGGAGAAAGCGGG
>DASWCI010000003.1:0-5139 GCA_036390195.1 Gemmatimonadaceae bacterium | reverse complement strand
AAGAAAGTCGAAGACTCGCTCGATAGCCGGCACTACGGACTGAAGGAGGCGAAGGAACGCATCACGGAGTATCTGGCGGTGCGAAAGCTTCGCGGGGGAGATCCGCATGGTCCGATTCTTTGTTTTGTCGGCCCTCCCGGAACTGGCAAGACGTCGCTCGGTGAAGCGATCGCCACTTCGATCACGCGCGCGTTCTACCGCATCTCGGTTGGCGGGGTGCGCGACGAGGCCGAGATTCGCGGTCATCGCCGCACCTACGTTGGAGCAATGCCCGGACTGTTTCTGCAGTCGCTTCGTCGTGTGCAGGTGAGAGACGCGGTGCTGATGATCGACGAGATTGATAAAATGACATCGGGAGGTCCGTCGGGTGATCCGACAGCAGCGATGCTCGAGGTTCTCGATCCATCGCAGAACTCAAATTTCGTCGATCACTATCTCAACCTGCCGTTCGACCTTTCGAGCATTCTTTTCATCTGCACCGCGAATAATCTCTACGACATCCCGGCTCCCCTGCGCGACCGCATGGAAGTCATTCGCGTGCTCGGCTACACCGTAGAAGAGAAAGTCGAGATCGCGTGGCGCTATATGCTTCCGCGCCTCCTCGAGGAACACGGAATCAGCGACAAGGACATTCAATTCACCGACGAAGTGCTCGGGTTCATCTCGAATCGCTATTCTCGGGAAGCGGGACTACGCAATTTCGAGCGTAACATCGCCGCGCTGATGCGCAAGCGCGCCCGTAAGAAGGCAGATGGTGAAGAGGGAGCGTGGGTCGTCGACAATCCGATGGTGACAGACATTCTCGGAAACCCGACTTACACACTCGAGGATGCGGAGCAGGAGCCGGAGATCGGTGCAGTGACCGGAATGGCCTGGACCGCAACAGGCGGCGACCTGATGGTGATTGAGGCTCTAAGGATGCCGGGCCAGGGACGGCTCACGGTCACCGGTCAGCTTGGCGACGTAATGCGTGAGTCAGTTGACGCTGCGTACTCCTACGTTCGATCGCGCGCCCACACACTGGGCGTCGAGGACGTCGAGTTCAAGGAAGTGGATCTGCACGTTCACTTCCCCGCCGGCGCAATTCCAAAGGACGGACCAAGCGCCGGTGCAGCGGTCACGCTGGCGATCGCGAGCGTATTGAGCCGGCGCCCCGTCCGTCGTGACATTGCGCTCACCGGTGAAATGACGCTCCGCGGAAAAGTGCTGGAGATCGGTGGTGTCAAGGAAAAGGTGATGGCTGCGTATCGGGCCGGGCTCAGGCAGGCGATTCTCCCCAAGGCAAACCAGAAGGACTTGCGCGGCATTCCGGACGAGGTCGTGAACAGCATGACGTTCACGTTCGTTTCCACAATGGACGAGATCATTCACCTCGCGCTTCTGCCCAAACTTCCTGGGCATTACGCTGACGCGGCCGAGCCCCACGGAGATGTACCGGCGAAAAACGCGGTTGGCGATTCGACTACCGCGTCGATCAATCGCGCCGAGCCCGCAGGAGCAGTCACGAAGTAAGTGAACCCCAACAATCCCTGGGTACAGTTCGGCATCCAAGTATTCGTCGGCACCGTAGCGGGCGGGATCACCAATACCATCGCGGTGTGGATGCTGTTCAATCCGAAGCAACCGCGTTTCGGATTTCAGGGAGCGATACCAAAGAATCAGGCGAGACTGGCGAGAAGTCTCGGCCGCACCGTCGGGGAGCGGCTCCTCACACCGGGCGATCTACAAACTGAGCTCTCGCGTCCCGAGTTCCGCGAAGCATTCGAGGCGCGGCTCCGCGACGTCATCGCGATGATGCTAACCTCGCGCGATCCGCTGATCGACAAAGTGCCTCCAGCGGTCGTCACCGCACTCGAGGGGGCCACGACGTCTTACCTACCCGTCGCGATGACCAAACTCGGTGGCTTCCTCGCTCAGCCGGCGACGCGGGTGAAAGTCCGTGGCGCGCTGCACACCATGTTCAACCGCTTTGTCGATGACATGCGCTTTCACGAGCGCATCTTCGCGAAGCTGATGATGACCGAGAAGAAGTTCGATTCGGTGCTCGATGCGATCGAGAGGGACGGCGTCGAGCAAGTGGTCGGATTGCTGGAGGAACCAGAAGTCAGGGAGGAAATATCGAAGGCGATTCATGACGCGATTCTCGCTTATTTGCAGAAGCCAATCTCCGACATCATCGGCGATGTCGAAGCGCGAAAGGATCCCGACGCCCCGCGCCGTCTGGCAGCCTCGGCTGCCCCTGTGATCTGGGATTGGATCGACCAGCAGATTCCGGAGCTGGTGAAGAAGCTCGACGTTCAGTCGATGGTGGAGCGGAAGGTGATGGCTTTCAGTGTCGAGCGTGTCGAGGAGATTCTCCTGATGGTGATCGAGAAGGAGCTGCGTATGATCATCATCGCCGGTTACGTGCTGGGCGCTCTTGTGGGAGCTGTCTCCTATGTCGGTCAGAAGCTGCTTGGGCTATAGAAGCTACTGGCTCAGCGTAACCTGCGCGGGATTGATGATATTCGGATTCGCTCCCGCCGGAACGTCGGCGTAGATGACGACTGGTCGTCCCTGGATTTCCATCGTCGAGACCTGAATCGTTCTTCCTCCGCCTGAATACTTCTTGACGAGCTCGGTCGACCCGGTAGCGGCTTTCGTAGAGTAACGCGCTTCAACCGCTTGGCCGGCGAGATGAAAGAATTCGCCCCCTTCGACCGGCGAATCCCACACCGTCAGCCACACGATTCCCTGGCCCTGCGGCGTGTTCACGACCGCGTACCGATCGCCATCCCATCCGCTCGCGCCGCGTACGGCTTCGTTTTGATCGTTCAGCTGCTGGTAGAGAAATAGTCTCGTCTCGAACTCGCCCAGGTCATTCTCATAAACCTTCGTCGCGTTAGCGAGCGTGCCCAGCGTGACTCGCGTCGGATTGTCGCGAGTCCCGAAGAAAGCGGCCGGGTGGATTATCTGCTCCGTAGACACCGGCATGTCCTTGTAGATTATCGATCCCGATTTCCGCTCTTTATAATTTCGATAGAACTCGGCCCCGCTCAGATACGGGAAGATCAACGTTTCCTGTATCACCTTCGGGGCTGCCGCGAAAATCGGCATCGATGCCTGGTTCTCGCGTATCATCTCCCGAATGCGGTCCCAACCGCCGGGAAGGTTGATCGCAATGTTCGACCCGCCAAGCATTATAGAGATCTGCTCGTAAACTGCCTGTCCCTCGAAAACCGACTGCGCAGCGGAAAGCCGGTCATTGTCATCGCGAATCTTCTGAACTGAATCGAGGCTGATGTACTGATCCTGCAATGCGTGCACGAGCTCGTGGGTGATCGTCATCGACGCCATGTCCTTCGGAGCGCCGTCGACGACATAGAGCACTTTGGTGTGCGGATCGTAGTAACCGACGATCTGCTCCTCGAGCAGGCTGGTGAGAAATGGCTGCAGCTTGAGCGTATCGGGTATCATGCCGAACCGTTTGTAGGCCGCCTCCTGACCGCCGATGTCGTGTCTGGCGAGCGAGTCTGTGAACTGCTTGATCACGAAATCCCGCACCTGCTCCTTCGAGCGTGTTTCGACTTTTGGCGGCGTCTTGAATTTGAGCCCGACCGCCTTCTCGATCATCGGAACTGCTTCCGCGACTTCGGCAGCGTACGGACCTTCGTACTTCGGTTTTTGGCTCTCGCACGCGGATACCAGCGTGAGCAGTGGACCGGCGGCCAGGAGGAAACTTCGCTTAAGCAGAGCGCTCATTGCAGACATGTAAGAGGAATACGACGGACCGATCTCGAATAGCTCAGAGTCCGGAGATGCGCAGATACCAGGCGATGATGGCGTCTCCGCCAAGCAACGCGACCAGCGCTGCGGGCGCAAGAAAGACGCCGAACGGCAGCTCGCGCTTGCGCCATCCTCCCGACGCCTCGAGAGCGAGCTCCGTCTGACCCTTGTCGTCACCGAGTCCGCGCGCCGAGAGTGGATACACGATCCCTAGCAGAACGATCGGAGCGATGACTGCTGCAATGAAAATCGTGAGGAGCGCGCGCGTCGGGCCAACCGCCGCACCCACGACTGCCATCAGAGTCACATCCCCAAAACCCATCGCCGGTCGCTTCAACCAAACTTCGCCGAGCCAGCCGACAATCGAGACCGCGCCGGCGCCGACACACATGCCGAGGATCGCATCCCACGGACGAGCGAAAGGCTCTGATTCTCCGAGGTACAACGCTACAAACGACGTCAACAGCACGAAGAACAATCCGAAAACCGTGAAACCGTCGGGGATCAGAAAGTGTTTGGCGTCGGTGATCGAGATGCCGAGCAGAACGGTGGCGAAAACTGCAACACGGAAGGCAGTGAAGGTCATCCCCAACTGAAGGAACGCAGCGAGCCAGAGCAGGGCCACCAGCAGCTCGACGATTGGGTACTGAATCGAGATAGGCTGGTGACAATTGCTGCATCGACCACGCAGCATCAGCCAGCTCAGGATCGGAATGTTCTCACTCGCCTTGATCTGGTGGCCACACTTGGGACAGCGGGACCTCGGCCTTACCACTGACATGCCCTCAGGCCAACGACCGATGCAGACGTTCAGGAACGAGCCGAGGGCAGCTCCAATCGCGAACACGTATATGCCTTCAAGGATTTCAATCATGATCGAAGCTCGTAGAGAATGATTCCGGTCGCAACAGCGACGTTCAGGGATTCTACGTTGCGCGCGATCGGAAGCGAAACCGTTCGTTGCGCTTTCGCACGGATGGGTGCAGACAAGCCGGACCCTTCGTTCCCAACTGCGATCGCGAGTCGAGCAGGTGCGGCCGCCTTGTCGAGCGTGCTACCCGCTGCATCGGTCGCCCACAAATCGATGTTTTTGCGGTGGAGAAAGCTGAGGACGTCGTCAAGCCCGGCATGAAAGGCGTTGTGGTGAAACTGGGCGCCCATGGAGCTACGAATAACTTTTGCATTCCACAGATCGACCGTGCCCGGCAGCGCAACGGTCGCTGTAGCGCCGAGTGCCGCCGCTGTGCGGACGATGGTGCCGGCGTTCCCTGGATCCTGCACGCCATCGAGCAGGATCAGCCGGCACACTTCCGGCAATTCGAGTGTATCAAGTGAGCGACCGGGAACTTCTCCGATCGCGATCACGCCCTGCGG
>DASWCI010000002.1:0-3082 GCA_036390195.1 Gemmatimonadaceae bacterium | reverse complement strand
CGTTCTCGAACTACACCAGTAGTTTTACCCAGGAAAACATTTCGGTCCTCGATCCGGTGTCGGGCGCGTCGCGGCAGATCACCGTCCCCCGCTTTAGGACATTCTGCTGGTCGCCAAGCAGCTCCCAATTGTCTCTGGTGTCTTTGGAAAACGAGCTGCAGAACTGGCTGTCAATCTACACGGTGAACGCCGACGGCACCGGTTTACGGAGAGTTGTGATCGCGATATTGGACATCTTCAATCCCGTCATCGGTGCGTGGAGTCCGGACGGCAGATTCCTGATTTACCTGGACGATCGCGCTTCGACGGGGGTGCCCGGGGCGGGGCAGGTGTTTGCGCAATCCATCAACCAAGGAACCAACACCAGGCTCAGCGATGTGGGAAATGTGATTTTCTTCTCCATCGCCGAGACGCGCGGATGCGGGCGATTCTTCTCGTACCCGTGAGAGTCAGGAACCCGAGTCTTCGGTCGTAGTTAAATCCTGGGACCAGCTATTCGATCGAGATCATCGAGCCCGGCGAGAACGTCGCGGGGCTTCGAACCGTCCGGAGGTCCGAGGATGCCGGCCAGATGAAGCTGGTCGATTATGCGCGCCGCACGACCGTAGCCGACCTTCAAACGGCGTTGTAACAGCGAGGTTGAACCCTGCTGATGCTGGATCACGACCTCCGCCGCCTCGCGGAACAGCTTGTCGCGATCGGTATCGTCGAATGACTCGGGGTCGCTGCCGGCGGCTTCCTCCGCTTCCTTGCGGCGGATCGTCTCGATGATGTCGCTCTCGCTCGGCGTCTCCTCGAGGAAGAGACCCTGCGCCTCGTACGCAATTCGCCGCTGCTCACGACGTAGCTCGTACCATCCCATCAACCGCTCGGTGTCTTCGCTCGAGATGTAAGCGCCCTGCAATCGCGCCGGCTCCGATTTTCCCGGCGGAATGAAGAGCATGTCGCCGTTGCCAAGCAGCGCTTCGGCGCCGATGCCATCGAGGATGGTGCGGCTGTCGACCTGTGACGCGACACGGAATCCGATCCGGCTCGAGAAGTTTGCCTTGATGAGACCGGTGATGACATTCACGCTCGGCCGCTGTGTCGCCAGAATGAGATGGATCCCGATTGCGCGCGCCTTCTGCGCCAGCATCGCGAGCGGCGTCTCGATCTCGCCCTGAACGGTCATCATGAGATCGGCGAGCTCGTCGATGATCAGCACGATGTACGGGACAATCCCACCCTTGTACTCGAGCTCCTCGAACGCGACGTCGGCCCGCTTCGCGTTCTTTAACTGGTGTCCTTCCTGAACCTTGCGATTGAAGTCCTGGATGTTACGGGCGCCATTCGCCGCGAGCAGCTCATAACGATCCTGCATCTCCAGCACCGCCCACTTGAGTACGGCCGCTGCATCGCGGTTATCGGTGACGACCTTATGCCTGAGATGCGGAAGGACATTATACACCGACAATTCGACCATCTTCGGATCGACCAACAGGAACCGCAGCGTCGTAGGGGTGTGACGGTAGATGAGGCTCGTTATCAGCGTGTTGATGCAGACCGACTTTCCTGAACCGGTCGCACCTGCAATCAGCAGGTGCGGCATCTTTGCGAGGTCGCCAATGATCGGCCGCCCCTCTAGATCCTTGCCCAACGCAATCGGCAGTGCCGCGCGAATGTTCTGAAACTCGCGCGACTCGATCAGCTCGCGGAACGCCACAATCTCGGCGCTTGGATTTGGAACTTCGACGCCCACTGCGCCCTTTCCGGGAATCGGTGCAACGATGCGAATGCTCTGCGCGCGCATCGCTAGCGCCAGATCGTTGGAGAGATTCGCGATCTGGCGAACCTTCACACCGGCAGCTGGCGCAACTTCGAACTGCGTCACCACCGGTCCCGTCGTCCGACCGACGAGCTCGCCTTCGACGCGGAACGTTCTCAGGGCGTCCATCAGCTTGACACCCATCGCGTCCAGCTCGCGCTTGCCGATATCAGTGTTGCGGGGAGGTGCGGGCGTCAACAGCTCGGGTGACGGAAGATCTTCGTCGGTGAATGAGACGTTGTCGGTCTCGAACGCATCGATCGCGGCGCCGATTCTTTCGGCGTTCAGAGCGGCCTGCGCCGCTTTGCTCTTTCTCTCACGCCGCTTCTCGATAGGCAACACAGGTTGTTCATCAGTCCCGTCGCTCATGAGCGAGTGATCGACTTGCGGCATTTCCTCCGGATTCGGCTCGAGAAGCGTAGCTGAGACTACGCTCGCCGCTCTGTCCGGCGCGGGAACGACGATCTCCCGCGAAGGATCCAATCCTGCGCGCTCAGCAGGTGTCGGTGGCACAATCTCGTCGAGCGTTCTCACGCGCTTGGCGACGACCACACGGATCGGATTCCAGGAGAGCGTTGCGGCCATCAACACGCTCAGACTGATCGCCATCAGAATCCACGCGCCTGCCGACCCTGCGAACTGGAGCACGTAGAATGCGGCGAACGCGCCCCAGATTCCGGCGAGAGGAGCTGCCTCGCGTACGCCACCCTGCGCCAGCCCAAAAATGATCGGAAGAAGCACGACCATTCCAAGCAGGAAGACCATCCACGACCTGTCTTTGCGGTGCCCCAAGCGGCCAAAGAGTCGCAGTGCCTGGGCGGCAAAGGCGAGCGGGAGGAGTGCGGCTGCGGGCCAGCCGAGTAGTTGGGCGATCGGCTGCGCGAGCAGGGCGCCGATCCAGCCGAAATTTGCTCTTACGTTCCCGTTTCCGTGGAGCTGAGTATAGCCCTCGGCCGCGAGTGCACCGGCGAGGAAGATTCCAAAGAGAAGAAGGACGATGCCGCGAACCTCGCGGGCGAGCGCCGACTCCGAGGGTCTATCGTGCCCGTTCCGGCCCGAGTTTGGTGATTTGCCGGTCCTGATAGATCGGGACCACAGGATAGGAGTCCACTTCCGCGGCGGCGGCGAGGTCGTCACCAAATCCTGCCGACTTGAGCGCTTGTCCGTGGGACGATTCTTTGAAGACTTTCGCGATGTTGTCGCCATATCTCTTTTCGATCAGCACTGAAGCGGACGCTGCGTCGTTGACCTGGACCGAGTCGGCGCGCTTTGGAATCG
>DASWCI010000001.1:0-6535 GCA_036390195.1 Gemmatimonadaceae bacterium | reverse complement strand
TTGACCGCTTCGAGCGTTGCCGGCGGCATCGTGTTCACCGTGTCAGGCCCGACCAGCTCCTCGACGTAGCGAACGTCGCGATAGCGCGGGTTCTTGGTACTGGTGCTGGCCCACAGCGGACGCTGCACGCGGGCTCCTTGCTTCGCTAACGCTTCCCATCGCGGTCCAGCAAACTTCTGCCTGAACAATCTGTAGGCCAGCTTCGCGTTCGCGATCGCGGCTCGGCCCTTCAGCATCTTGAGTCTTTCCTTCTCCGCCGGTGAAGCTTTGGCGATCAGCGCGTCGAGACGCTTGTCGACTTCGGTGTCGACCCGACTCACGAAGAAGCTTGCGACCGAGGCGAGTCCGTCAATTGGCTGTCCGGCCTTGACCCGATCCTCGAGCCCCGCCATGTAGGCCTCGATTACGCGCTCATGAGCCTGGATCGCGAAGAGCAGCGTGATATTGACGTTGACACCTTCGCCGATGAGACGTCGTACCGCGACCGCACCCTCGACTGTGCCCGGCACTTTTACCATCACGTTCGGACGATCGACCGTTTTCCAGAGCCGGCGCGCTTCCTGTACCGCGGCGTCGGCATCATGTGAGACACCGGGCGAAATCTCGATCGAGACGAATCCGTCAGCGCCGCGTGTCGAGCTATAGACACCCGCAAACCGATCGCAGGCATCACGCACGTCAGTAGTCTCGAGTAGCTCGAAGAGCTGCCAGCTCGTAAGCCCCTGATCTTCCGCGTCGGTGATCTGGTCGTCGTAGGCGGTACTGGACGACAGGGCCTTCTCAAAAATCGTTGGATTGGACGTCATGCCAGTCAACGCGACGTCGCGGATGCGGCGATCCAACTCTCCGTCGTGAAGCATCCGTCGGTCGATGCTGTCCAGCCAGATGGATTGGCCGACGTCGTGAAGCTGTTGTAATCTGTTCTTAGCCATGAATGACCCCCTATCCAATTCTAACGCGAGCAGCGGCCCGGCGCTTCTCTCCGTCATGACGGCGAAAGATTTGCTTCAGTACCGCTCGTGCGACGACGCCAGATCTTCCTGCTCTCTCCAGCCAGCTGCGGCGGAAAGCGTGCCGCTCTCCTGTTTAACGACCGGGCGGAGTTCGACATCGCGAAACGGGTCCGAAGCGAAGAGGGTGCGCCCCTGGGTGAAGTGTTCAGCTTCCTGAGCGGACTCTATTTCCGGGGCAAGATTACGTATGCCCGCATGTTCGAGAACCCGCCGCCACGACGTGCGTCGGGAGTGCACATCATCACGCCAACCGACGGGCTTTGCTCACCGTACGTGATAGTAACGCTCAAGGATCTGGAGCGGTTTGCAACGGTGCCAATCGAGGCGGAAGAGTCCCGCTACCGGTGGCCACTCGAGCGTGACGCCAAGAAATTGGCGGAAAAGATTGGGCCCAAATGCGACGTCGTTCTGCTTGGCAGCGTCGCGACGGGCAAGTATGTCGACGTCCTGCAGCCGATTTTTGGAGACAGACTCCTTTTCCCACAGGAATTCGTTGGTCACGGCGACATGGCTCGGGGCGGAATATTGCTGCAGCGCGCTGCCTCAGGTGTCGAGCTCACATATATCCCGGTCTCCAATCCGAGTCGCCTTGGGATCAGGGCGACAAAAAAGGCGCGTGCCCAATTCGACGCGCGCCTCGAGGCCAACCCTTAGCGGCCGACTCGCCAGTCCGTTGAGAGCTCGGTGTTACCCCATGCGAACTTGAGGACGCCGTGCGGGAAGGTAGTCGACGGCGGGTTCTCGATGGTCGGTATGAGCCAGAAGGTGAGACTCTCGACAGGCTCTGCGAGTGTGCGCTGGCGGAGGTCGATCCGCGCGAAATCCTTCGACGCGTCGTAGTCGGTTCCCCACTGCAGAACTTCTTTGCTCACGATGAGCTTCCAGCCATTCCGGGTAGGCAGTGAGAAGAGCGTATAGACGCCGCGCGGGATAAAGGTGTTGCCGATAGTGATGTCGACCTCGGTGGATAGCTGAGTCGACATGTTGGCGCCCGTGCGCCAGACACTGTCCCACGGAACGACCCCTGCCATTCCAATGACGTTGCGGCCGCGCATATGTGGTTGGCCGTAGTCGATGGCGATCTTGGCGGGCCCCGCCAGATTCAGGGCGCCGAACCATCCTCCTTCCCGCGCGTCCCAGCGACTGTCGATCAGTACCTGGACCGACGCGCGGGTGCTCGCCGTGGCTCTGGGAATTCGCGGTGCCGGCTGCGTCGGTGCGGCGGCGGGCTGTGCGCCTGCGGGCGGCTGTTGCGCCTGTGCGGCTGACGCGGCTGTCAGAGCA
Organism: Gemmatimonadaceae bacterium; assembly: GCA_036390195.1. Lineage (GTDB taxonomy): Bacteria > Gemmatimonadota > Gemmatimonadetes > Gemmatimonadales > Gemmatimonadaceae > UBA4720. Next base: position 4,238 of record DASWCI010000001.1, on the reverse strand, counting down.
ATGACGGCGAGGAAACGGAAGAAGCTCATTTGAGGATCCCTCATCTTCATTTTGAGGAAACGGAAAAGCTGTCTAGAAGTCCCTCTTCTTCATTTCAGAGAAGAACTTCTTCGTCTCTTCCTTCGCCTTGATAGTTGCTTCATCGGTAGGATCGTCCGGCAGATTCTTGTCGTACTTTTTTCCGAATCCCTTGGGCACCTTAGAGTTAGTGCCGCTCTTGGCAGCATTCTTTTTGGCAAGCGCCAGAAGCTTGCGGTCGTCCATCATTGGTTTCGTTGAGCCGGGTTTGGAAGGTTTGATCGGGAGGCTCGTTGGTTGAGGGAATGACTAAAGGGAGCAACGGAGGCGTGCAAACGCAAGCCTGAGTAGCTTTTTACGCGTGAAATCTGCGAACGAGGCTGTCTATTTGAGCCCTACGACCTAAGCCCTGGCGATGACCAACTTCCCCGACGCGATCTCTGTCCTATCGGCGATGATCACCCCAGCGGTACTGATCTCCGCCTGCGGGTCGCTCATTCTCGCGACATCGGACCGCCTGAGCAAAGCGGTGATGCGTACCCGTGAGATCTCGATCGCCTTGATTCCGCGCTCGCCCGATCAGCGAAGCGACGGCCGCGAAGAAGAAAGAAGAATGCTCTTCACTCAATTGGATTTCGTTACCACCCGCTCGCGCCTGCTGCAGCGGGCGCTGTCCCGCTTGTACGCCGCGCTCGGATTTTTCGTGGGCACGAGCGTCGCGATCGGTCTGGTTGCTATCACCAGCTCAAAATTCACCTTTGTTCCGATCGCCCTCGGGCTTTGCGGCGCGGGACTACTGCTCTACGCCGCATTTCTGTTGATCAAGGAATCGCGCTTCGCCCTCGCTGCGGTTAACGAGGAGATGGATTTCATGTGGAAGCGCGGGAAGGAATATGGTCCACCCGATCTCGTCCAGCAGGGGATCAAGAAAGCGCGCTGGTTCGGCGGGGTAAAGTAATCGGCGAGCTGCAAGAAAAAAAACCTGGCCGAAACAAATCGGCCAGGTTTTTCAGCGCACTCAGTTACGAGCGAATCCCCGAAGCCTCACCCGCACTCGGAAAATCCACACACGTGGCACTTCGCGCATCCCTCAGCGAATTCCAGCGAGGAGCCGCAATCGGGACACGTTCCGATGAACGATTCGCTCCGATTCAGCGCGTCGAATCCGAACTGGGTCTGATTCGAGTCGCTGGAATCGGCGGCCGGTAGTGGCTTGGGCGCCACTACCTCCACCGGTGAAGGCGTCGAGGGCGGAGCGCCCAGCAAATCTTGCTGAACCCCTTGCTTCTCGCGCATCCACTTCTCGAGCGCAATTCCAATCGCATCGGGAACAGACAACACCTTGTTCGGTCCAAGTCCGATCGCCTTGTCCGAGGCGATGCCGCGCAGCTGCCGGTGAACCTCGCGAATTGGAATTCCTGATCTCAGCGCCAGCGAGATAAGTCTACCGATCGCTTCGGCATCCGCCATCGCCGCACCACCCGCCTTGCCGAGGTTGATGAACACCTCGAAAGGCTGTCCTCGGTCGTCCTCGGTAATGTTGAGGAACATCGTACCGAGCGGAGTCTCGATTCGCGTCGTGATACCGCGCAGCGTGTCCGGGCGCGCGCGCTTCGCACGCCGTTGAAGATTCTCGGCTTCCGCATCGAACAGTGCCTGCTTGAGCCTTGCATTCTCCGCCTCGAGCTCCGCGATGGTCCCGTGCAGCTCGCCGCGCTCCGCCCTGCCGTCTCGCTCGGCTCGCGCCTGCTCTGTCGCGCCGGTAGATAGCACCTGATTGTCGCGTGAGCCATCGCGATACACCGTCACGCCTTTGCACTTGAGCGCGTACGCGAGCTCGTAAATCGATCGAACATCCTCAGGCGTTGCCGCATGTGGGAAGTTGGTCGTCTTGGAGATCGCGGAATCGCAATTCTCCTGGAAGGCGCCCTGCATCCTGACGTGCCACTCAGGCGTGATATCGTGTGCGGTAACAAATACTCGCTGCCACTGCTTCGGCACTTCCTCGAAGTGGATGTGGCCTTCCTTGGCGATTTTTTCCATCAGCTCTTCGGAGTACCAGCCTTCCTTCTTCGCGATAGCGACGAAATCCTCGTTGACATCGGGCATCAGTACGCCTGCCTGATTCCGGAGGAAAGCGATGGCAAACAGCGGCTCGATACCTGAAGAGCAGCCCGCAATGATCGAGATCGTTCCGGTCGGCGCGATCGTATTGACGTTGCAGTTGCGCAACATCTGCATCGGACGAACGCGATTCCCTCTCGCGTCGCGCGCGCACGTCTCGTCCGGACCCCAGATTGATCTCGCCCATTCGGGGAATGGCCCGCGCTCGTTGGCGAGGCGCTCGCTCTCGCGCTTCGACTCGACGTCGACAAACTTCTGCAGCTGACGTCCGAACTCCACGCCCTCGATGCTGTTGTAGGCAATGCCGAGACGCACGAGCGCGTCGGCAAAGCCCATGATGCCGAACCCAATGCGGCGAATTCTCTTTGAGAGAGCGTCGATTTCCGGCAACGGATACTTGTTGACATCAATAATGTTGTCTAGGAAGTGCGTCGACAGATGGATGTCGCGCTTGAGCGCGTTCCAGTCCAACTGCGAATCCTTTACGTAGTATCCGACGTTGATCGAGCCGAGGTTGCAGACGTCGTACGGAAGCAGCGGCTGTTCGCCGCAGGGATTCGTCGCCTCGTACTGCCCGACGTGCGGCACCGGATTATAGCGATTCGCTTCATCAATGAAGAAGCAACCCGGCTCGCCCGTTCTCCAGGCGCCGTCGATCATCTTGTCCCAGACGGTGCGCGCGTCGAGCTGGCCGGAAACCTTCCCAGTGCTGGGGTCGATCAGGTCATAGCTCGTACCAGCTTTTACCGCCGACATGAACTTATCCGTGATTGCAACGGAAACATTGAAGTTCGTCACCTGCGTGAGGTCTTCCTTGCACGTGATGAAATCCATGATGTCCGGGTGATCGACGCGCAGAATTCCCATGTTGGCGCCGCGTCTGGTGCCGCCCTGCTTCACCGCGTCGGTCGATGCATCGTACAGCTTCATGAACGACACCGGACCGGATGCCACGCCGGTCGTCGAGCGAACCATCGAGCCCTTCGCGCGCAGCTTCGAGAAAGCGAAGCCAGTTCCCCCGCCTGATTGGTGGATGAGCGCCATCGCGCGCAGGGTGTCGTAAATCCCGTCGCGCCCGTTGGAGAGTGCGTCCTCTATCGGCAGAACGAAGCAGGCAGAGAGTTGCCCAAGCGGGCGGCCCGCGTTCATGAGTGTCGGAGAGTTCGGCTCAAAGCGACGCTCGACCATGAGCCGATAAAACTCGTGCCCCATGTCTGTCACTTCGCTGTCGCTCGACCCGTATCGGCGATCAGCCTCAGCCACCGTACCCGCTACGCGCCAGAACATGTCTTCCGGCTGTTCCACGGGCGTGCCCGTCGCGTCCTTGATCAGATACCGTTTGCTGATCACGGTGCGCGCATTTTCATTGAGCTGGGCTTCGCCCTGAGGCGGTACGGCTGGTATAGGCATTAGTTACAACTCTCCGCAGGATAAAAGGGTTGTCAATAAGAAGACGACACACTTGGGACAGCACGCTTGGGCATCGGCATTTTCGATGCGGGCAGGCATACTACCGGTATTCGTGAGTCCGCGCCAGTGCTCAGTTATCTCCTTATGCGACAACATTTTAGATATTCCACATCACGAATGGAGATTGCGACCCCATTTTTCCACGCGAACGTCAGTTTCGATGTCAGGATCTATCCACGCATATCACACACCGAGGGCAAACCCAGGACTGTGTTGCGCCCGCATCTCTAAGTACCCCGCACCCTTGCAGTTAGGTCGCGCAGGGATAGGCTTTCTGGTCTTTTTTAAACAATGGGCTGCCGATCGTCGGCCGGTGGTCAAGCCCCCCAAGCTACATAAAAAAAAACGGGCGTTTGCCTGGATTCACGAGGCCTGTCCGCAGGGCATATGCGGGGCGGCGCCAAATTCGGGACGCTGGGTTGGCACTAATCAAGCGCCGACGTTCCGCTAAAACGAAGCTCCGAATGTCCCGTATATCTGGGCCCTGCTCGCACCCAAACGCTCCCGATTCACCAGTGGAAACGCGACACCGACTCTGATTCGCGCCTGCACGTCGAGCTGCAGTCCGCTGTCGATATTCAGCTCCGCTCCCGCAGAAGTCATCGCCGGATTACCGATGTCAACAT